>JAVLCF010000001.1:0-37503 GCA_031581195.1 Trueperaceae bacterium
GGCGGGACGTGGGGCGCGGCGGGGGGCGGGGGCGTCCGCCTTCGTCTTCGCCCAGCCGTCCTTCAGGGTCACGATGCGCAGGAAGACCGGCGGGCCGTCGTCGGGCGCCTTCGGGTCGCGCCAGAAGTAGCCCTGCCGCTCGAACTGCCAGCGGGTGGCGGGGTCGGCGTCCAGGACGTACGGTTCGACGACGCCGCGGCGGATCTCGAGGGCGCCGGGGTCGACCTTCTCCGCGACGGGCCGGTCGTCGTCGTTCGGGTTCGCGGTGGCGAACAGCCGGTCGATCAGGTGGAAGGTCGCCGGCTTCGCCGTCCCCTGCGCCACCCAGTGCACGACGCCGGCCACCCGGACGTCGTCCGCGCCGGGGTCGACGGCGGTGCCGTGCACCGCCGTCACGCGCCCGTCTGCGTCCACGTCGACGCGGTCGCAGCGCACGACCGGTCCGTGCCGGAGGCGGACGACGGCGCCGGGCGCGAACCGTTTCCAGCCCTTGGGCGGGTCGCGCGTCACGTCGCCGCGTTCGATCCACACGTCGCGCGCGAGCGGTAGCGGTCGCTGGCCTTCGCGCGGGACGTCGTGCGGCCACAACGGCGCGTCGCGCGTCCCGAGGTCGCTGGCGTCGAGGCCGTCGATGGCGAGGGGGACGGGATCGAGGACCGCCATGACGCGCGGCGCCTTGGCGTTGAGGTCGTCGCGGATCGACGCCTCGAGCAGCCCCAGGTCGGTGCGCGCGTTCGTCTTGGTGACCCCGATGCGGTTCACGAAGTCGCGGATCGCGTCGGGCGTCACCCCCCGCCGACGCAACGCCGCGAGGGTCGGGAGGCGGGGGTCGTCCCAGCCGTCGACGCGCCCCTGCTCCACGAGCGGGGCGAGCTTGCGTTTGCTGACGACGGTGTGGTCCAGCTCGAGGCGGTTGAACTCGTACTGCCGGGGGACGGGTTCGTCGAAGAGGCGTTCGACGAGCCAGTCGTAGATCGCGCGGTTGTTCTCGAACTCGAGGGTGCAGAGGCTGTGCGTGACCCCCTCGATCGCGTCGGAGAGGGGGTGCGCGAAGTCGTACATCGGGTAGACGTGCCAGGCGTCCCCGGTGCGGTGGTGCGCCGCGTGCAGGATCCGGTAGAGGACCGGGTCGCGCAGGATCATGTTCGGGCTGGCCATGTCGATCTTGGCGCGCAGGACGTACGCGCCCTCGGGGTGCTCGCCGCGGCGCATCGCGTCGAACAACGCGAGGCTCTCCTCGGGCGGTCGGTCGCGGTCGGGGCTGGGCGTGCCGGGGGTCGTGACGGTGCCGCGGGTCGCGCGGATCGTGTCGAGGTCCTGCCCGTCGACGTACGCCTCGCCCCGGCGGATCAGGGTGCGTGCGAGCTCGTAGAGGCGGCCGAAGTAGTCGCTGGCGTGGCGCACGTCGATCCACTGGAAGCCGAGCCAGGCGACGTCGCGCTGGATCGCCTCGACGAACGCCGGGTCCTCCTGGATGGGGTTCGTATCGTCCAGGCGGAGGTACGTCACGCCGCCGTAGTCCTCCGCCACCCCGAAATCGAGGCAGATCGCCTTCGCGTGCCCGATGTGCAGGTAGCCGTTGGGTTCCGGCGGGAAGCGCGTCACGACGCGGTCCACGCGACCGCTTTCGAGGTCGCGGTCGACGGCGGCGGTGACGAAGTTCGGCGCGACGGTGCGCTCGTCGTCGCGGGGGATGCGGCTGCGGGCGCCTTCGTCCATGAGCACGCAGTCTACCCGGGGGCGGGCGGTACGCTTCCCGCGTGCCCGACTCGAACCGTCGCGCCGCGCTGTTGCTCGTCCTCGCCGTCACCTTCTGGGCGGGGAACTTCCTGGTGGGGCGGGCGGTGCGCGGCGACGTTCCGCCCGTCACGTTGGCGTTCGGGCGTTGGGTGGGCGCCAGCCTCCTGCTCGCGCCGTTCGCGCTGCGCGGCGCCTGGCGGGCGCGGGCCGCGCTGTGGGAGGGTCGCGGCGTCGTCCTGGCGTTGTCGGCGCTCGGGGTCGCGGCGTTCAACACGTTCCTGTACGTCGGTCTGCAGACCACGACCGCCCTGAACGCCTTCTTGTTGCAGGCCGGCATTCCGGTCCTCATCGTGGTGTTGGGGGCGGTCGCGTTCCGCGAGGCGTTGCCCGCGACCCGCGTCGCGGGGTTGGCGGTGTCGTTGGCGGGGGCGGCGTGGGTGATCCTCGAGGGGGACCCGGCCCGCCTCGCGACGCTCGAGGTGGCGCGCGGCGACCTGTGGGTGCTCGCGGCGGTCGCGAGCTACGCCGGCTACTCGGTGCTGTTGCGCCGCCGCCCCGACGTGCCGGGCGTCCCCTTCGCCTTCGCGACGTTCGTGGTCGGTTCGCTGGTGTTGGCGCCGTTCTGGGCGCTGGAGGCCCGCGTGGAGCCGTTCGAGCCCGGTCCCGAGGCGCTCGGGGCGTGGGCGTACGTGGCGGTCTTCCCGTCGATCCTGTCGTACGTGGCGTTCAACCGGGGCGTCGCGATCCTCGGGTCCGCGCGGGCGGGGCCGTACCTGCACCTGTTGCCGGTGCTGGGCAGCGTCGGCGCCGTCGCGCTCCTCGGGGAGCGCTTCGCTGCGCACCACGCGGTGGGGGTGACGCTCGTCGCGCTCGGCATCGCGCTGGCGACGCGACCGGCGCGCGGCTCAGGCGATCCCGAGGAGGCGTAGCAGCAGGTACCCGGCGGGGATGCCGAACAGGTGCGAATCGATGCGGTCGAGGACCCCGCCGTGCCCGGGGAGGAACAGGCCGGTGTCCTTCACGCCGACCCAGCGTTTGAAGAGGCTTTCGGCGAGGTCGCCGAGTTGAGCGGCGGCGGCGACGGCCACCCCGAACGCGACGGCGCCCGCCCCGTGCAGGGGCGCGACCGCGCCGCGCGCCTCCACGATCGTCATGGCGACCGGGGCGGTGACGGCGGCGAGCACGAGCCCGCCGATGGCGCCCTCGACGCTCTTGTCGGGACTGAGGCGGGGCGCCATCGGGCGGCGTCCCCAGCGGTGGCCGGCGAGGTACCCGCCGACGTCCGCCGCGACGATCGACAGGACCACCAGCAACGCCGCGCCGTGCCCGACGACGTCGAGGGCGCGCACGTCGAGGCCGTAACTGAGGAACAGCGGGATCCAGACGAGCCCGAGGAGGGTGTGCGCGACGGTGGTCAGCGACTCCTGGTGGGGTCGCCGCAGCGCGAGCACGAACAGGGCGAGGGCGAACGCCAGCAGCAGCGCTTCGCGGCCGGGGGCGAGGAGGCGGAGGGCGCCGCCCGCCTCCCCCCAGGCGAGGGCGGAGGGCAGCACCAGGACGGCGAAGGCGAGGAGGGTGGTGCGGTGCACCAGCAGGCCGCGGAGGCGCAGCATGGCGGCGTACTCGAGGATCCCGACGACGCCGAGACCGAGCACGATCGGCGCGATGGCGGGGGTCCCGAGCCACACGACGACGAGGAGCGCGACGAACGCGACCCACCCCGACGCCACGCGGGCCGATCGGGGCCAGGCGGTCGGCGCTCGCCGGGTCACACCTCCAGGATGTCCGCTTCTTTGCTCTTGACGCGCTCGTCGATCTTGGTCGTGACCTCGTCGGTGATCTTCTGGACGTCCGCTTCGCCGTCCCGCACGTCGTCCTCGGTGAGTTCGTTGCGCTTCTGCATCTCCCCGAGTTCGTGGTTCGCGTCGCGGCGGATGTTGCGCAGCGCGACCTTCGCCTCCTCCGCCATGTGCTTGACGGTCTTCACGAGTTCGCGGCGGCGTTCGTCGTTGAGGGGGGGCACGCTGACGTACACGGCGTCCCCCTGGTTGCTGGGGTTGAAGCCGAGGCCGGCCTCGCGAATGGCGCGCTCGATCTCGTCGATGACGCTCTTGTCGAACGGCGACACGACCAGCGTGCGCGGGTCGGGGCTGCTGACGTTGGCGACCTGGTCGAGCGGCATGCGGGTACCGTAGTACTCGACCTGCACGCGGTTCAGCACCGCCGGGTTGGCGCGGCCGGTCCGTACCGTCGCGACGCTGGCCTCGAAGGCGTCGTACGTCTTGTCCATGCGGGCGCGGGTGTCCTTGATCAGGTCGTTCATGACGCACCTCCCCGGCCGCGGTCCGGCGGTCCGGCGCGACCGTGCCGCGTCGTGCGGCGTCGTGGGGGGAGTCTACCGCGCGGTGCGGCCTCGCGCCGCGCGCAGGCGTCCCGCGGCGGGTGCCTCAGGCGTCGGCGCGGCGCGCCTCGAGGCCGGCCGCGATGCGGGTCCCGACGTCCTCGCCCGCCAGCAGGCGCGGCAGGGCGCCCTCGGCGAAGACGTCGAAGACGTGGATCGGCAGGTCGCGGTCCATGCAGAGGCTGACGGCGGTCGCGTCCATGACGCCCAGGTCCTGGTTGAGGACGTCGAGGTAGGACAACGTCGCGTAGCGCCGCGCGGTCGGGTCGACGTTCGGGTCGGCGTCGTAGACGCCGTCCACGGCGTTCTTGGCCATCACGACCGCGTCGGCGTCGATCTCCAGGGCGCGGAGCGCGGCGGCGGTGTCGGTCGTGAAGAACGGGTTGCCGGTTCCCCCACCGAAGATCACGACCCGGCCCTTCTCGAGGTGCCGGAGCGCGCGGCGGCGGATGTAGGGTTCGGCGACCTCCTGCATGCTGATCGCCGACATGACGCGCGTGTCGACCCCTTGCGCTTCGAGGGCGTCCTGGAACACGACGGCGTTCATGACCGTCGCGAGCATGCCGACGTAGTCGGCGGTGGCGGGGTCCATGCCGGACCCCTGTTTCGCGCCCCGCCAGAAGTTCCCCGCGCCGACGACGACGGCGAGCTGGACGCCGGCGGCGTGCGCCGCGGCGATCTCGCTCGCGAGGGCGCGGGTGGCGTCGGGCGCCACCCCGAAGCGTTGCTCGCCGGCGAGGAACTCGCCGGAGAGCTTCAGGAGTGCCCGCTTCATCCGCGACCCCGTCGAGCGGTCCGGCTCACTCGCCGATGGCGATCCGGTGGAAGGCGCCGACCTGGATGTTCTCGCCGATCGTGGCGACCGCCTCCTTGATCAACGCCTCGACGGTCTTCTCCTCGTCCTTCACGAACGGCTGTTCGAGCAGGACGGTTTCGGCGAAGTACTTGTTCATGCGTCCCTCGACCATGCGCTCGACGATCTCGTCGGGCTTGCCCTCCGCCTTCGCTTCGGCGCGGAGCGCTTCGCGTTCGGCGTCGACGACGGCCGCGTCGAGGTCCTCGCGGGAGCGGGCGGCGGGGTTCGCCATCGCGACGTGGATCGCCAGGTCGCGGGCGAGCTGCTGGAACTGTTCGTTGCGGGCGACGAAGTCGGTCTCGCAGTTGAGTTCCACCATCACGCCGATCTTGCCGTTGTGGTGCACGTACGTTCCGATGAGGCCCTCGGTGGCCGCGCGGTCGGCCTTCTTTTCCGCCTTGGCGATGCCGCGCTCGCGCAGGAGGCTCGCGGCCTTCTCGAGGTCGCCGTCGGTCTCCTCGAGGGTCTTCTTGACGTCCATCATGCCGGCGCCGGTCATCGCGCGCAGCTCCTTGATGCTTTCCATGCTCACGGCCATCTGGGTCCTCCTCGACTCCGCGCGCCGCGCGGGGAATGGATGCGTGGGGTCAGGCCTTCTCCGCGTCGTCGGCCGGCGCGGCCTCGTCGGCGGGCGCGGCCTCGCTCGTGGCTTCCTCGGCCGCCGGAGGTTCGCTTGCGGCGGCTTCGCTCGCGGCGGGTTCGGCGGGGGCGGGTTCGGCCGGGGCGGCCGCCGTTTCGGTCGCGACGTCCTGGCTGGCGTCCGGCTCGCCGCTGTCGGCCGGCGCGGAGCCGGCGGTCGCGGCCGCTTGGATGGCGCGTTCGGACGCGGACATCGGGGCGGGCAGCGTTTCGCCCGGGGTCGCGGTGGGGGCGGCGGGCGCGGCCTCGCCGTCCTCGGCGGGGGCGGCGTCGGTGCCGCCCTTGACCTCGATGATCGCGTCGGCGAGGCGGGCGGTGACGAGCTGGATCGAGCGGATCGCGTCGTCGTTGCCCGGCACGATGTAGTCGAGGACGTCGGGGTCGCTGTCGGTGTCGGCGAGGGCGACGACGGGGACGTCGAGCTTGTTCGCTTCGTTCGCGGCGATCGCTTCCTTGGTGGGATCGACGATGAACAGCGCGTCGGGGAGGCGACTCATGTCGCGGATGCCGCCCAGGTAGCGCTGCAGCCGCTGCAGTTCCTTGCCGAGGTCGATCTGTTCCTTCTTGTTGTAGCGCAGGATCGACTCGTCCTCGAACATCGCTTCGAGGGTCTTGAGGCGCTCGACGCGGGTCCGGATGGTCCGGAAGTTGGTCAGCAGCCCGCCGAGCCAGCGTTCGTTGATGAAGGGCATGCCGCAGCGCTTGGCTTCGGCGGCGAGGATCTCCTGCGCCTGCTTCTTCGTGCCGACGAACAGGATCGTGCCGCCCCGCGCCGCGAGGTCCTTGAGGTAGTCGAACGCCTTCTCCGACTCGACCAGCGTCTTCTGCAGGTCGATGATGAAGATGCCGTTGCGCTCGGCGAAGATGTAGCGCTTCATCTTCGGGTTCCAGCGCTTGGTCTCGTGGCCGAAGTGGACGCCGGCCTCGAGGAGTTGTTTCATACCGAGGTAGGACATGGGTGCCTCCGTCGCGGAACGTTGGGCGGGAGTGTCGCGGCCGACGCGGAGGGGGTTCCCCCGCGCCCGGCACGCCGGGCGGTTCGGGGTCGGGCGCGGACGTTCCGCTGCCGCGCCGGACCTGCAAACCGAGTGAGTCTAGCAAACGTCGGCCCGGGCGGGAAGCCCGGGCCGACGCGGGGGTGCTTCGGGGGTGGTGCGGTGCGCGTCAGTCGAGCGCGTCGAGCGCGTCGCGGGCGGCGGCGTCGTTCGGGTCGATCTCCAGCGCCCGCTGGTACGCCTCGCGCGCCGCGGCGGCGTCGCCGTCCCCGCCGCGGGCGAGGTAGGCGTCGCCGAGCACGACGTGCGCGTCGGCGCGTTCGGGGGGCAGCAGGGCCCCCTGTTGGGCGCGGCGGACGGCGTCGTCGGCGCGGCCCTGCTCGAGGTAGGCGCGCGCCAGGTACGTGTAGAGCGGCGGCGTGAAGACCGCCCCCTCGAGCTCGAGGGCGCGCTCGAGGACCGGGACGGAGGCGGCGGGGTCGCCGCACTCGAACAGCGCGATGCCGAGCTGCGACACCGCCGACAGGGAGGTCGGCGCGAGGGTGACGGCCTGCGAGAGCTCGTAGCGGGCGCCGGCGCAGTCGTCGAGGCGGTATAGAACGTTGCCGAGCAGGTTGCGGGCCGCGACGTTCGTCGGGTCGTCCACCACGCCGCGCCGGAAGGTGGCGGCGGCGAGTTCGAGGTCGCCCAGGTCGCGGTAGACGCGGCCCTGGTTGACGCGGATGGTGGACACCTCGCGGTTCGACAGCGCCTCGTCCCCGGCCGCGACGTCGGCGGCGGTCTCGAAGGCGGTGCGGGCCTCCTCGAGGGTGCCGGCCTCGTACAGCACGATCCCCTTCGTGTTGTAGACGCGCGCGTCGTCCGGCGCGACCGCTTCGGCGCGGGCGACGGCGTCGAGCGCGTCCCCGAGCCGGGAGGCGTACCCCGCGGAGTCCTCGAGGTACTGCTCGCGGTAGGTGAGCGCCAGCTGCACCCACGGGGTGGCGTCGCCGGCTGCGGCGTCGGTCGCCGCGTCGGTCGCGGCGCGCAGCGCCTCGACGGCGCTGGGCAGGTCGCCCTGGCAGCGCAGGGCGCGGCCGCGACCGACGAGCGCCTCGACGTCGTCGGGCTCGACGGCGAGCGCCTCTTCGTAGAAGTACTGCGCCAGCGCGCAGTCGCCGCGGTTGAGGTAGAAGGCGCCGTCGCGCACGAGCGCGTCGACGTCCTGCGGGGTGGCGTCGGCGTCCTGCGCGAACGCCGCGCCGGCGATCAGGCTCAGCAGCGTCGTCAGGAGTACGGCGAACGTTCGGTTGGGCACGGGGTTGCCTCCGGGGGGACGAATCGGCGGATTTCACGCCAGCATACCGCGGACGGGCGCCTTCCTCCCCAGGACGGATGCACGTGGGGCGGTCGGCGTGCGGCGGTGGGGGGGGGCGAGCCGCGCCGCGGGGCGCCGCGGGACGGTCGCCGGGCGACGCCGCGCGCGCGCGGGGGGTGCTACATTCTCCTTCGCATGAGGCGCCTCGCTCCCTCCCTGCCGACCCTCGCGTGGATCGCGCTCGCCGCCAACCTGGTGGTCATCCTCCAGGGGGCGGTCGTGCGCATCACCCACAGCGGAGCCGGGTGCGGCCGCCACTGGCCGCTCTGCAACGGCGAGGTGATCCCCCTCGCCCCGACCCTGGAAACGTCGATCGAGTTCGGGCACCGGCTGTTGAGTCTCGTGGTGTTGGTGATCGGCACCTGGTTGCTCGTCAGGGCGTTCCGCGCGCGCCGCGAGATGCCGGGGACGTTCGCGTTCGCCACGGCGTCGTTCGTCTTTTTGATCATCGAGGCGCTCCTCGGGGCGCTCACGGTCCTGTGGGGCCTCACCGCCGACAACGCCAGCGTCGAGCGCGGGTTGATGGTCGCCAGCCACCTGGTGAACAGCATGCTGCTCGTCGGGGCGCTGTCGGGGACCGTCTGGTACGCCACCGGGCGGGGCGTCTGGCCGTTGCGCCTGCGCCGGCAGGGGGTGCTGGGCACCACCCTCGCGGTCGCGTTCGGCGGGATGCTGCTGTTGATGTTCAGCGGGGGGATCGCGGCGATGGGGAACACGATGTTCCCGAGCGCCTCGCTGGCGGAGGGCCTGGCCGCCGACTTCGACCCGAACTCGCACCCGCTGATCCGCCTCCGCATCCTCCACCCCCTGATCGCGGTGACGGTCGGGATCTACCTGTTCGTCTCGCTCGGGTTCGGGTGGTGGTTGAAGCCGGCGCCCGAGGCGCGCGGGCCGGCCCGCGCGCTGTTGGGGACGTACCTGACGCAGTTGGGGATCGGGACCTTCAACCTGGCGTTGCTCGCGCCGGTGGCGCTGCAGCTCCTGCACCTCGGCGTGTCGGTCCTCGCGTTCGGGCTGTTGACCGTCACCGCCGTCGCGATGCTGGGGTCGGCGACCGAGACCCGCGCGGCGCGTCCGCTGCGCCGCTCGACGCTGGAGAACGCCGGATGAGCGACGCGACCGCGGCGCGGCCGCGCGCCACCTGGCGGGACTACGTCACCCTGACCAAGCCGAAGGTCATCAGCCTTCTGCTGGCGACGACGGTGGGGGCGATGTTCGTCGCGGCCGGCGGCTGGCCGGGCACGCTGACGCTGCTGGGGCTCCTGGTGGGCGGCTACATGTCGGCCGGCGCCGCCGGGGTCTACAACATGGTCTACGACCGCGACATCGACGTGCGCATGAAGCGGACGGCCAGCCGGCCGGCGGTGACCGGCGTGGTGTCGACCCGCGACGCCTTGATCTTCGCCGTCGCGCTCACGATCGGGTCGTTCGTCGTCATCTGGGCGGTATCGAACCTGCTCGCGGCGTTGTTGTCGTGGGCCGGCATCGCCTTCTACGTGCTGATCTACACCATGTGGCTCAAGCGCACGACGTGGCAGAACATCGTGATCGGGGGCGCGGCCGGCGCCATCCCGCCGCTCGTGGGGTGGGCCGCCGTCACGGGCGAGTTGAGCCTCCTGGCGTGGTTGCTGTTCGCGCTCATCTTCATGTGGACGCCCGTCCACTTCTGGGCGTTGGCGTTGATGATCCAGGACGACTACGCCGCGGTCGGCGTGCCGATGGCGCCGTCGGTGATCGGCGAGCGGGCGACGGTCCTGCAGATCGTCATGTACGCCGTCCTGACCGCCGTCCTGACGGTCGTCCCCTTCGCGCTGCAGGCGTTCTCGGTGGCCTACCTGCTGGCCGCCCTCGCGCTGAACGTCGTGCTGGCGTTGCGCGTCGCGAATTTGTGGAACCTGGCGCGGACCGGGGCGTCGATCCAGAAGGCGCAGGCGCTGCCGCTGTACAAGTACTCGATGCTGTACCTGGCGTTGCTCTTCCTCTCGATGGCGCTCGACCGCGCGCTCTTCGTCTGAGCCTTCGGTCGTGCGGGACCTCCTCGCGCCTCGCCTCTGGCCGTGGCACCTCCTCGTCGCCTTCGTCTTCGCCCTGTTCGTGACGCTCGGCTTCTGGCAGCTGGCGCGCCACGGGCAGTTGCAGGAACGCAACGCCCGCCTCGAGGCGCGCCTCGACGCCCCGACCCTGCCCCTCCCCGAACGCCTCGACGGCCTCGATCCCGACGCGCCCCCCGGCGCACCCACGAACGCCCGCTACCGCCCCACCCGCGTGGAGGGCGTGTTGCTGCCCGAACACGAGGTGCTGCTGCGCGGCCGCGCGTACGAGGAACGCCCCGGCTTCCACGTCCTCACGCCGCTACGCCTCGACGCCGCCACCACCGCGGCGCTCGGCGTGCGGGCCGGCACGCTCCTGCTCGTCAACCGCGGGTGGATCCCCTTCCAGACCGACGACCCGGTCCTCCCGCCGTGGGACGCGCCGTCGGGGCGGGTGGCGGTCGCCGGCTGGTTGGAGCCGGAGGCCGACCCCCCGACCGGCTTCCTGTCGGGCCTCGCCCCGCGCGACCCGAGCGACGGGCCGCTCGAGCGGATCGCGCGCGCCGACGTCGATCGCCTCGCGGCGCAGATGCCGGCCCCCCTGCTGCCGTACGTCCTCGTCGCCGAGCGCCTCGCCCCGGCCGGCGCCGGAGCGCCGGCCCGGACCGACGGCGACGTGCAGGAGGTCCGCACCGGCGTCGACGGGTGGGTGGCGCTCCCGGTCCGCGTACCGACCCCCGAGCCGGAGGGGGGACCGCACCTCTCCTACGCCCTGCAGTGGTGGAGTTTCGCGCTGATCGGCGTCGTCGGGTACGCCTTCCTGCTCCGCGAGCGGCTGCGCCCGCGGAGCTGAGCGGGGGTCAACCGGCGCGGGCGTCGGCGAGGGCGGCGTCGATCGACGCCATCATCGCGTCGAACGGCCCCGTGAACTTCGCGAGGCCCTCGACCTCCAGCGCCTGCGTGACGGCGTCCAGGTCGATGCCGAGCGCGGCGAGCCGGCCCACCTGCGCGCGGGCCGCCTCCACGCCGTCCTCGATGCGGACCGCCGGGTCCCCCTGCGCGCGGTAGGCGTCGAGCGTCCCCACCGGCATGGTGTTCACCGTGTCCGGCCCGATCAGCGGTTCGACGTACGCGACGGGGGAGTAGGCGGGGTTCTTCGTGCCGGTCGAGGCCCACAACAGCCGTTGCGGGCGCGCGCCCGCCGCCGCCAACGCCGCCCAGCGCGGCGAGGCGGTGACCGCCGCGGCGTGCGCGTAGGCGAGCTTGGCGTTCGCCACGGCGATCGTGCCCTTGAGGCGTTCGGCGTGCGCGGCCGCCTCGCTGCCGGCGTCGGCGGCGGCGTCGAGGCGGGGATCGACGGCGACGTCGATGCGGCTCAGGAAGAAGCTGGCGACGCTGGCGACGTCCGGCGTCTCGCCCCGCGCGGCGCGCGCCTCCATCGCCGTGAGGTACGTCTCCAGGACCGCTTCGTAGCGCGCGACGGAGAACAGCAGCGTGACGTTGACGGGGATGCCGCCCTCGAGGAGGGTGCGGATCGCCGCGAGGCCCTCCTCGGTGCCGGGCACCTTGATGAAGACGTTCGGGCGCCCCACCCGCGCGAACAGGTCGCGGGCCTCGCGGACGGTGGCGTCCGCGTCGCGCGCCAGGTGCGGACTCACCTCGAGCGACACCCACCCGTAGCGCCCGTCGCTCGCGTCGAACGTGGGCCGGAACAGGTCCGCGGCGCGGCGGATGTCCTCGATCACCAGCGTCTCGTACACGCCGGTCGCGTCGAGGTCGCTCGCGGCGAGCTCGCGGATGGCGGCGTCGTAATCGCCGGTCTCCGCGATCGCCTTCTGGAAGATCGCGGGGTTGCTCGTGACGCCGCGCAGGCCGTCGCGCTCGATCCAGGTGGCGAGGGTGCCGTCCTCGAACCAGGCGCGGCGGATCTCGTCGACGTACACCGATTGCCCGAGCTCGGGCAGGCGGGCCAGGGGGTTGCTCATGGGGTCTCCTCCCGGGGGGCGGGCGTCCGCGCGCGCGGCGCGGCGTCCGTCGTGGCGCTCCGCAGGGGAGCATACGCGTCGCTCGGCACCTCCGCGCCGGGCGCGGAGGGTGGGGTGGGGGCCGCGTCGCCGTCGCGCGCGGGCAGGATCAGCGTCGCCGTCGCCACGCGGGCCGGTGCGCCGCGCGTGATGCGCACCTGCGGGGCGGCCTCTTCGGTCGCGCGGTCGGTGACGCGGTCGGCGGTGGGGTCGGTCGTGCGGTCGGCCGCCTCGAGGGCGGCTCGCCAGCGCCGGCGGGCGCGGAGCGCGCCGGCGGTCGCGGCGAGCGCCGCCCCCGCCCCGAGGACCGCGACGGGGAGGGCGACGGCGGGCCCCCACTGGAAGCGAAGCCACTCGGTGGCGAGCGTCACGACGGCGGCGGTCCCCACCAGCACCCCGAACGGCGACGGGGGCTTGGGGGGTGCGCCCGGCGTCACGCGGCGGCCTCCGTGTCGTGCGCGTCGACGCGGACGTCGACCGCGGGGTCGCCCAGCCGCTGCACGACCCGCAGGTCGCGGATGCAGCCCTTCAGGCCCGCTTCGCCGTCGCGGTCGTCGCGCAACAACGCGAGGCCGTTCGTCGTGTCGAGCACTTGGCGTCCGCCGACCTTGCGGGCGTACCCGCGGCCGGGCTGCAGGACGTCGAGGAGGGGCTTCACGGCCCCGTACTTCGCGTCGGCGTCGAGCAGCCTGCGGGCGGGTCGCCACAGGGTCACGTGCACCGTGCACGCCTCGAGCGGCGCGGCGGGGAGCGCGGGGTCGAGCGAGGCGCGCGCCAACAACAGCAGTTCGTCGCGCAGCCGGCGGTAGTCCTGGGCGTGCATGCGCATCAGTTCGTTCGGCCCGGGCAGCAGCACGTCGTCGAGGCGGAGGGTCCAGGTGCGCGTCGGCATCGGGCGCACGATACCGGCCGCGGGCCGGTGGGGCGTATGCTGCACGCTCATGGACGCTCACGCGCTTCGACGCCACGCCCGCACCTCCGCCCGCATCGCGAGCGATCGCCTGCGCCGGCCCGCCTTCTACGGGCGTCTCGTGAAGTACGCCGCGGGCCTGGTGATGATGGGCGTCGGGCTGGCGGTGATGCTGGAGGCGGGGATCGGCGTGGGGCCGTGGGCGGTGTTCCACGACGGCATCGCCCGCGTCACGCCGCTCACGTTCGGGCAGGGCCTCGTGCTGGCCGGCGTCGTGATCGCGGCGCTGGCCTGGACGACGACCGGCGAGCGTCCGGGACCGGGCACGGTCGTGAACATGCTGAGCATCGGACCGGTCGTGGACGCCGTCCGCGCGTCGGGCGCCGTGCCGACGCCCGAGGGGCTCGCGGTGGGGACCGCGCAGTTCCTGGTGGGGCTGGCGATCATCGGGCTGGGGACCGGCGCGTACATCACCGCCCGGTTCGGGGCGGGGCCGCGCGACATGTTCATGCTGGGCCTGTCGCGGCGTCTCGGCATCGAGGTGCGGCGGGCCCGCACGACGATCGAGGTGGGGGTGTTGATCGTCGGCGTGGCGTTGGGCGGTGCGGTGGGGCTGGGCACGGTCCTGTTCGCGGTCCTGATCGGGCCGGTCGTGCAGGCCACCCTCCGCCTGTGGGGGCCACGCCCCGTACCGACCGACTGAGGGGTCGGCAGGGGGGCGGTTCGGGGTCGGCGGCGCCTCGGCGGGTCAGCCTTCGGGCGCCGGTTCGAGCCCGGTGGCGATCAGTTCGCGGCCGTCGGGCCCGTCGCGAACGTCGAGGCGGACGCGGGGCAGCGGCTGGACGGCGGGGCCCGCGACGGCGCGTCCGGCGCGGGTGGGGTCGAACACGCTCAGGTGGCAGCGGCACACGAACTGGGGGCCGTCGGCGCGGTAGTTGAAGGCGAAGGCGATCGCTTCGGCGTCGCGGTTGAGGGCGACGACGCAGCCGAGGTGGGTGCAGACCCGCGAGTAGGCGCCGAAGTGCCGGCCGTCCACCTCCCGCGAGCCGGGGGCGGGGCCGGGGAGGCGCACGGCGATGGCGGGCACCCCCTGGTAGACGAACGTCACCTCGTCCCAGAGGTCCGCGAAGCGGTCGACGGGCGCCACGAGTTGCGGCGGTCCGTCGTCGAAGGTGGGGGTGGGGTCGGGCCGGCGTTTGAAGAAGTGCACGTTCGCGGCCTGGAACACGCCCCACGCCCCCGCGCCGGCGGCGAGGAGGACCGGGAGGCGCCACAGCCAGGCGTTCAGGGCGCGGCGTTCCGCGTCGACCGGCGCCTCCGGGTCGCGCGGGGTCGGGTCGCGCGGGGCGGGATCGTCGTTGGGGGGCGGCGCGCTCATGGCGCGAAGGTGTCGACCGTCCAGTCGCGGAGCGTGAGGATCGCCTCCTCGCTCAGGGTCGCCTGGTAGCCGGGCATGAGGCCGCGCCCGTAGCGAATGAGGTTCTCGACGTTCGCGACCCGCGCGACCGAGGGGTTGTCGGTCAACCGGGGGCCGCTGCCCCCCTGCCCGCGCGCGCCGTGGCACTGCGCGCAGTGGGCGGCGTAGAGGCCGGGACCGTCGGCGACCTGGGTCGCCGACGGTCCCGCGCTCCCGGCGTCCGCCCCGGTCGCGCCCGCACTCCCGTCGGCCGCGACGGCGCCCATGCCGGGGTCGGGTTCGCCGGCGGCGAGCGCTTCGGCGCGGGCGAGGAGCTGCGGCACGCGCCCGGGCGCGTCGGCGGCGGCGAGGTGCGCCTCCCACGCGTCGATGGCGGCGTCGTAGTCCGCTTCGGCGAAGGCGGCGTTGCCGAGGAACAACAGGGCGTTCGGGGGGAGGTCGGCGTCGCGGTCGGCGGCGGCGGTCCGGGCGCGCTCCAGGATCTGCACCGCGTCGGCGGTGGAGCCCCGGAGGAACAGCGCCTCCCCGACCCGCGCGAGGGCGAGGGGGTCGTTCGGGTCGAACTCGGTGAGGATGCGGAAGTACTGCTGCACCGCGGCGTTGCGGGCCTCCTCGGCCCACAACGCGTCCCCGAACGCCCGCAGGTCGGCGGCGTCGGGCTCGTCCTCGACCGCGCGGGCGAGCGGTTCGAGGCGGCGCAGGAGCGCCAGGCGTTCGACGACGAGGTCGTCGGCCTCGACGCCGGGCAACGCCTCGAGCGCCTCGAACGCCTCGAGCGCCTGCAGGTAGGCGCCCTGCTGCAGGTACAGCTCCCCCAGCGACCCGAGGGTGGTCGGGTCGTCGGGGGCGCGCAGGCGGGCCTGCTCGAGCAGCACCCGCGCTTCGGCGGGGTCGTCCTGCGCGCGGAGCAGCCCGAGGCGCAGGAAGGCGCGGGCGGGGGCGTCGTCGAACCCCTCGACCGCGCGGGCGTACGCCTCGCGCGCCCCCTCGGGGTCCTGGATCTCCCAGTAGACGTCCCCGAGCGCGGCGTACGTCGCGCCGGTCGGGTCGTCCTCCGCGACGCGCTGGGCGTCGCGGATCGCTTGCGCCGCCTCGAGGCGGGCGGCGTCGGCGGTGGTGACGGTGGCGTCCTGCCCGACGCGGGGCAGGACCCACCCGCCGAGCGTCGCGGCGATGCCGGTGGAGACCACCACCAGCGACACCCACCCCCACGCGACGCGCGGCCCGCGGCGCGGAGCGGTGGGGGTCGGGGCGGGCGTACCGTCGAGGTCGGCGCGGCGTTCGTCGATCGCCCTGAGGACCTTCGCGGCCTTCGCTTCGTAGCGGGCGTGGAGTTCCGCGCGGCGGTCTTCGTTCAGGTCGGTGCGGGCGTCGAGCTCGCGGATGGCGGCGAGCAGCGCGCCGCGTTCCTCCTCGAGGTCGGCGAGGAGCGGGTCGCGCGCGTCGGGCAGCGGGTCCGCGGCGCTGGACCAGACGAGGGGCAGCAGCACGAAGACGGTGAGGGCGAGCGCGACGCCGGCGATGACGAGGAGCGTCAGGGTCACGCGCGACCTCCGGTGCCGTCGTCGGCGAGTTCGGCGCGGACGCGCGCGAGGTCCGCGTCGCTGGGGGCGTCCTCCTCCGCGAGGCGGCGGGCGTTGCGGGTCCAGCGGACCATCAGCGTCGCGAGGCCGAGGACGCCGGCGGCGAGGGCGATGCCGGGCAACCACCAGACGACCAGGTGGATGCCGCGACGGGGTGGCTCGAGGAGGACCCAGTCGCCGTAGCGTTCCTGGAAGAAGGCGAGGATCTCCGCTTCGCTGCGGCCGTCGCGGAGTTGCGCCTGGATCTGGTTGCGCATCTCGATGCTGATGCCGGCGCTGCTGTCCGCCACCGATTCGCTGACGCAGGTAGGGCAGCGCAGCTGCTGGGCGATCTCGAACACGCGCGACTCGAGCGTCTCGGGGGGCGCCTCGCCGGCGGGGGCGGCCCCCTGCGCGTGCGCCGCGGGGGGGACGAGGAGGGCGACGAGGGCGAGGAGGAGGCCGGCGAGGGGGGGCATGCGAACGGCGCTCACGCGAACGGCGGTCACGAGGGGGTCAACTCCGCGATCTTCTCCTCGAGCAGGTCGAGGGTGACGGGGCCGGTGTGCTTCTCCATGAGGGTGCCGTCGGCGCGGACGAAGAACGTCTCCGGCACGCCGAACAACCCGTAATCGATGGACACGCGGCTGGCGTCGTCGATGACGTTCGGGAAGGTGAAGGCGAAGCGGTCGAGGAAGGCGGCGCCCTCGGTGCGCTTGCCGCGGTCCTGGGTCTGGACGCCGACGAACAGCACGTCGTCGCCGTGGCGTTCCCAGGCGGCCTGCAGGTGCGGGGCTTCGTCGTAGCAGGGACCGCACCAGGTGGCCCAGAAGTTGACGACCAGCGGTCGGTCGCCGAGGTACGTCGCGAGGTCCAGCGTGGGCCCGTACGTCCCCTGGTAGCGGGGGTAGAGCGGCAGTTCGAACGGCAGCACGTCCCGGTTCAGGCGCGCGCTCTCGACGTCGCGCTCGTCGCTGCCGTAGAGCAGGCCCCAGAGGAACAAGCCCCCGAGCGACAGGCTGACGGCGAGGACGGTGACGACGCGGATCACGCCGTCTGCGAGCCTTCCGGGGCGGGGGACGTCTCCCGGGTCCGCCGCCGCGAGGGCGTCAGGGCGTACGCGGTCCCGAGCGCCATGACGACGCCGCCCACCCAAATCCAGGAGATCAGCGGGCTGCGCACGACGCGGAGGATCACGAAGTCCTGCCCCTCGCGGACGCCCGCGCCGACGTTCAGGTAGACGTCGTACAGCGGAAGGTACAGCACGTCGGGGGTGGGGACGTCCATCGACTGCCCGAAGAAGCTGTTGATCTTCGGTCGCAACGTCCCGAGGACCTCCCCGTCCCGCTCGACGCGGACGGTGGCGCCCGCCCCGATGCGGTACTCGGTCTGCTCGACGAACGTGTCCAGGGCGGTGAACTCGAGGTCGCGGAACACCTGCGTCTCCCCCATCTCGAGGCGGACCTGCTCGTCGACGCGGTACCCGGAGCTCCCCAGGATGCCGGCGGCCATCACGACGACGCCGAGGTGCACGATCATGCTGCCGAAGCGGCGGCGGTTCTCGAACGCGTAGTCCCCGATCACCTGCACGACGCTGCGCGTCCCGACCCGGACGCGGGGCACGACCGCGGCGGTCATCAACAGCGCGAACGAGGCGAGGTTCCAGCCGATCAGGCCGGTCGTGAGGAGCGGGTAGGGGCCGCGCATGCCGAACGCCGCCGCGACGGCGGCGAAGGCGACGCCGACCCCCGTCATCCAGGCGAGGTTGCTGCGCAACGTCTGCCAGCGGGCGCGACGCCAGGGCAGCAGCGGCCCGATGCCCATCAGGCCGAGGACGCCCATCCAGAGCGGCAGCGTCGCGGCGTCGAAGAACGGCGCGCCGACGGTCACCTTGTCGCCGGTGAACGCCTCGACGATCAACGGGAACAACGTCCCGAGCAGGACCGCGAAGGCGATGGCGAGGAACAGCACGTTGCCGGCCAGGAAGCTGCCCTCGCGACTGACGGGGTGGTCGAGGTCGGCGCGGTCGCGGACCTGGTCCCACCGCCACGCCATCAGGCCGAGCGAGATCACCATCACGATGACGAAGAACGCCAGGAAGGCGGGGCCGACGGGGCCGTCCCCGAAGGCGTGCACGCTGCTCACGACGCCGCTGCGGGTCAGGAACGTGCCCAGGAGCGTCATGGCGAACGTGAGGATGATCAGGAACAGGTTCCAGGCCTTCAGCATGTGGCGGCGTTGCTGCACCTGCACGCTGTGGATGAAGGCCGTCGCGGTGAGCCAGGGGATGAAACTGACGTTCTCGACGGGATCCCACGCCCAGTAGCCGCCCCAGCCGAGCACCTCGTAGCTCCACCAGCCGCCCGTGACGATCGCGGCGGTCAGGAAGCCCCACCCGATCAGGGTCCAGCGGCGGGTCTGCAGCATCCACTCGCTGCCGGGCCGGCGGGTGATCAACGCCGCCATGGCGTACGCGAACGGCACCGTCAGGCCGACGAAGCCGAGGTACATCAGGAACGGGTGGACCGCCATCATCCAGTGGTTCTGCAGGAGCGGGTTGGGGCCGGGCCCGTCGGCGGGGACGGGGTTCATGACCTCGAACGGCGGGGCGATGACGGCGGGCACGAGGACGAAGAACGTCTGCACCGACGCCATCACCGCGAGCGCCCAGGGGCGCAGCGGGGAGTTGGGTGCACGGAGCGACAACAGCGCCCAGTACCCGCTCAACAGCCAGCCCCACAGGATGAGCGAGCCCTCGAGCGCCGCCCAGAGGGTCACCATCTTCACCCACACGGGGTTCGCGGCGCGCGACGTCTGCGCGACGTACGAGACGCTGAAGTCGTCGGTGAGCAGCGCGATCTCCATGACGGCGACCGCGACGCTCATCGCCAGGAACGTCGCGACGCCCGCGAGGCGCGACGAGGTCAGCAGGCCGGCGTCGCGGCGCACCGCGCCGACCCAGGCGGCGATCAGGCTCCAGACGCTGAAGGCGAGCGCCAACAGCAGCGAGGCGCTGCCGATGGGGCCGAGGGACAGCTCGTTCACTGCAGCGTGTCCTTGAGTTCCTCGAGGTCGACGTGCTCGCCCTCCGCCGGCGCTTCGTACACCTCGCTGTGCTTCACGAGGAGGTTGTCGCTGACGAAGACGCCGTCCTCGAAGCGGCCCTCGACGACGACGCCGGTGTTCTCCTGGAACAGTTCGGGGGGCGTCCCGCGGTGGCGGACGGGGTAGGTCTCGAGGCTGTCGGTGACCTGGAAGGCCAGCTGCAGCTCGCGATCGTCGAAGTCGATCGAGCCGGTCTGGACGATCCCGCCGAGCCGAATCCGTCGCTCGTCGTAGCGGTCGGGTTCCGCGGCGTACTCGCTGGGCAGCACGAAGTAGACGAGCCCGTCCCCGAGCGCGCGCTGGATCAGGAAGCCCGACGCCGCCAACACCCCGACGCCGAGCAGGCCGTAGATCAGTCGCTTCACGATTCCTCCTCCTCGGCGCGGAGGCGCTTCGCGCGCCACGCCAGGTAGATCAGGTAGCCGCCGTAGGCCAGCGGCAACTGCAGCCAGGCGGCCGCCACCCACGCCCAGGGGCCCCAGGCGTCAAACACGGACGGCGTCCCCGCCCCCCGGACCGCGGCGGGTGCGGCGCATCTCGAGGTCGTGCTCGGCGAGCGAGATGCGCATCCGCTCGGCGAGCAACCAGGCGAACGTGAGCGCCGCCGCGGCGACGTTGACGAGCAGGACGTTCAGCATCGTGGCGTCCATCGTCACGCCCCCGCCGGTCAGGTCGATCGACTTCGCGGGGTGCAGCGTCCGGAACCACTCCGCCGCGAGGTAGTTCAGCGGGAGGCTGGCGAGCACCACGATGAGGATGACGGCGCTCACGCGGCCCCGGCGCTGCGGTTCGTCGATCAGGCCGCGCACGATGAACACCCCGGCGAGCAGGGTCACCATGAGGGCGGTGAGGGTGAGTTTCGCGTCCCACGTCCAGAAGGTGTTGAGGGTCGGTTTGGAGTACGTCATGCCGCCGAGGATCGTCAGCGCCCCGAACAGGAGGGCGGTCTCGGCCGCCGCGACGCTGAGCGCGTCGTAGCGCCGCGCGCCGCGCCACAGGAAGGCGATGCCGGCGAACGCCGCGACGGCGACGGCGAGGAACGACACCCAGGCGACGCTGACGTGGGCGTACATGACGCGGATCAGCTCCCCCTGGTTGACGTCGGGCGGGCTGAGGCGGAGGCCGGCCCACGCGCCGACGAGGGCGGAGAGGACGGCGACGCCGGCCAACGCGTTCAGCCAGGTGGGCCGGCGCGACGAGGCGAGGTTCATGGGCGGCGGGCTCCCTTCGGCTTCGGGCCGCCCCCGCGAAGGCGGGGATCCGGGCGGGGTTCGTGCGGGGTCATTCCTCGACCACGACGTGGAAGATGGCGCTCGTGACGACCAGGTACATCAGATCGAATCCTGCCAGCAACTGTACCCAGTCGCCCGCGAGGGACGTGTCACCCGCGATCATCACGGCGTCGGTCGCGCGGACCGCGGCGAGCAGGACCGGCACGACGACGGGGAACATCAACACCGGCAACAGCGACTCGCGGGCGGCGAGGTTGGCGGTCAACGCCGCGTAGAACGTCGCGATGATCGCGAACCCGAGCGTCCCGAGCGCGACCGTGGCGAGCAGGACCGGGAGGCCGCCCGCGATCGGGGCGTCGAACAACAGCGCCGCGACCGGCAGCAGCAGCGCCCCGAGGAGCGTCATCGTCCCCCAGTTCGCCAGCAGTTTGCCGAGGAACACCGCGGCGCGGGGCACCGGCAGCGTCAACAGCGCCTCGAAGGCGCCGCCCTCGAGGTCGCTCTGGTACGCCTGCGCCGCGCTGATCACGCCGCTGAACGCCAGCGCGACCCACAGCGCGCCGGGCGCGGCGCGCGTCATGAGGTCCGCGTCCCGCCCGAGCGCGAACGCCAACACGACCAGCGTGACGCTGCTGAAGAACACCGTCGCGACCGTCGCCGCGCGGCTCCGCGCTTCGCTGCGCAGGTCCTTGCCGGCGATCGCGAGCAGCGCGCGGACGTCGTTCACGGCGCCGCCTCGCGGTGCAGGGCCCCCTGCTCGAGGTGGATCGTCGCGTCGACGAACCGCGCCAGGCGGGCCGGTTCGTGGCTGGCGACGAGCACCGTCCGCGCGTCGCGGCGAGCGCCCTCCAGAAGCTGGTCGACGAGTCGGCGGCCGTCCTCGTCGAGGCTGGCGTACGGCTCGTCGAGGAGCCACAGGGGGGCGTCGGTCAACAGGAGGCGGGCGAGGGCGAGCCGGCGCTTCATGCCGCTCGAGAACACCCGCACGAGGCGGTTGCCGTGCGCGGCCAGGCCGACGCGCTCGAGGGCGGCGTCGGCGTCGGCGGGCGGGCGGCGCAGGAGGGTGGTGGCGAGCCGCAGGTTCTCGCGGGCGGTGAGCGCCCCGTACGTGCCGGGCGCGACGCTCAGGTAGGCGACGTGACGTCGGACGGCGGCCGCCTCGCGGGCGAGGTCGTGTCCGAACACCGCGCCCCGCCCGGCGCTGGGCCGGAGGCGGGTCGCCAGCAGCCGCAACAGCGTCGTCTTGCCCGAGCCGTTGTGCCCGCGCAGCATCACGATGCGGCCGGCGGTGACCTCCAGGTGCACGTCGCGCAGGACGCGTTCGCGGCCCCAGCGGCGATCGACGCCCGCGAGGGCGATGGCGGGGACGGCGTCCGAGGGGGCCGCCGGATGGGCGCCCGCCGGGGGCGGGCCCGCACCGGCCGGTGCGTTCGAAGCGTCGTCCGCCGCGTCGTTCATAGCCGCTCGAACAACCAATCGGGCGTGAACTGCAGCAGCCAGGTGTTGAGGCGGGTGTACGTCCCCGTCACCATCAGCACGCCGGCGAGCAGCAACAGCGCGCCGGAGGTGCGTTCGATCCACGGGAGCCACGAGCGCACCCGGCGGGAGACGCGCAGGAACTGCTCCAGCGCGAGGGCGGCGGCCAGGAACGGCACCGCCAGCCCGAGGCTGTACACCGCCAGCATCGTCACGCCGTCGAGCAGCGTGCCGGTCGCGCCGGCCAGCGTCAGGATCCCGCCGAGCACCGGCCCGATGCACGGCGTCCAGCCCGCCGCGAACGCCATCCCGAGCAGGATGGCGCCCCACGGGGTGGAGGCGTCGTGGGTGGCGTGCACGCGGGTGTCGCGCATCAGGACCGGGAGCCGGATGACGCCGAGCAGCACCAGCCCGAAGGCGATCACGAGGACGCCCCCCACGATCGTGAGCGCCTCGCGGTGGTCGCGCAACAGCGACCCGAGCGCCGAAGCCGACGCGCCGAGCCCGATGAAGATCAGCGAGAAGCCGACGACGAACAGCGAGGCGTTGCGCAGCAGCAGGCGGCGCGACGTGGCGCCGCTGCCGCCGACGTAGGCGAGGTAGGAGGGCACGAGCGGAAGGACGCACGGCGAGAGGAACGACAGCAGCCCGGCGGTGAAGGCGAGGGAGAGGGTCGGCGTCATCACGAGCGAGTATCCATGCTACCCCGCGCCCCCGTCCCGCCCGCGCGGACATGGTGGGTGGGGCGGAACGCCACGGTACCCCACGTGTCCCAAAAGTCCTGAACCCATACGCAGGGTTGCACATCCAACCGATTCCTTGCTATTCCTTACCGCCGTGTTACGTCGCGCCGTTTTCGTCGCGGCCCAGACCTCGAGGAGGTACGCGATGGTGGAGACGGCGCTTGGAGCGGTTTCGAGAGGGGTGCGTACGGTCCGAGGGACGGCGACCTTCGCGGCGCTCCTCACCCTGCTTGCGATGGGGTCGGTCCAGGCGGAGACCACCCCCTGCGACCTGCTCATGGGCGGGACCTACGACGCGGCCACGGGCACCTGTTACCTGACCTTTGGACAAAACAAGTCGGTGACCCTCGACGTGCCGGGAGGGATCGACACCCTCGACGTGTATCTGCAAGGGGGTTCCGGCGGGGGTGCCTTCGCAAACTCCAACCACGGGTATGGGGGCCAGGGCGGGCGCGTCCGGGGGCGCGTCGGCGTCACGCCGGGCCAGCAACTTCACATCGTCACCGGGTACATGGACGCCTTCAGTGGTGGTTCGGGGGGTGGCTATTCGGGATGCTCGCGGGGCGGCGGCGGCGGCAGGGCCTCCGGCGTGTTCGACGGCAACCGCGCGCGCAGCAACGAGGCGCTGCTGGTCGCCGGCGGCGGCGGGGGGGCGGCGGGATCCCAACACTGCAAGCACAACTTCGCCTCCAACGGAGGCCACAGCTTCAACAACCGCACGAACATCTCTTGGAGGTCCATCGGGTCGCGTGGAGGTGGTGGACGCGGCGGCTCCTTTGATACCGCGACCAACGGCGGTGGGACCGGCGGGGGTGGCGCCGGTGGCGGTGCCGGAGGGCGAGGTGGCACGTCGGGTTCGCGCAGCACCGCCGGAGGGGGCGGCGGCTCCGCCTACCGCGACGGTCGCGTCGCCGCCTACGCGTTCGGTCGTGGCAACAACTTCAAGGACGTCGCGGGGAACACCCCGTGGGCGTCGATCCGCTACGACGCGGGCGTCAGCGTGCTCTCACTGGTGCGGGGCGACGCGAACCCAACCAACGCTTCGCGCGTGCGCTTCGACGTCACCTTCAGCGAGGCCGTCGGCGGAGTCGACGCCGACGCCTTCGTTCCCACCGGCGACGTGGGAGGAAGCATCGTCGGCGTCGCGGGCGACGGCGCCTCGTACGAGGTGACCGTCGACCTCGACGCCGGCGACGAAGGGGTCGCCGGACTGCGCGTTCGCGCCGACGCCGGCATCACCTCCCTCGCGACGAACCTGGGGCTGGTGGCCGACCACGACACCGGCGAGACGTACGACGTCGACGTCACGCCTCCGCACGTCGAGGACGGATCGATCGCCGTCACGGGGGCGAGCTCCGCCGACGGGTTCGCGGTGGGCGACGCGCTGACGTTGACGTGGGACGACGCGGCCTCGGGGGAGGCCTTCGGGTACGCCCGGATCGCCGTCGACCTCGCCGAGGTCGAGGGGCCGTCGGACGCCGCCGCGGTCTCGTCGAGCGACGGGTGGACGACGACGTACGACGTCCCGGCCGGCGACGACGCCTGGCGCGACGCCGCGCTCCACGTCACCGTGGAGGATGCGGCCGGCAACGTGACGGACGTCCCCAGCGCCGTGCTCGTGAACGTCGACGGGATCGTGCCGGAGGTTCGCCCCACCGCGCTGCAGATTGCCGGCGGCACCGGTCCCGGCGGCGGCTACCAGGTCGGTGACCAGGTGAGCGTGACGTGGGCCGCCGCGGCGGAGGGCGCCGGCGTCCACGCCGTCCACGCCGACCTGAGCGCCTTCGGGCAAGGGGCCGACGTCGCGCTCGTGTCGACCTCCGACACCACGTGGACGGGCACGTGGGAGGTGACGCAAACCGTCGATGCGACGGTCGACGTCGAGGTCCGCGCCACCCGCCCGTCGGGCAACGAGGGAACGGCCACCGTCCCGGTCCGCGTCGCTTCGCTCGACGACTCCGTCGTTCGCGTCGCCGCTCCGGCGGCGGTGTCGACCGAGCACCCTGAGGCGTTCATCTCCGTCGAACTGCGCGACGCACGTGGCGGCGCGATGGGCGCGAGCGCGGGGACCGTGGAGCTCACCACCGATCGGGGGACGCTCGGAGAGGTCGAGGACCGAGGCGATGGGCGCTACACGGCGGTGCTGACCGCCGCGCCGGAGGCGGGGGGTGGGACCGCGACGATCGCCGCGACGTTGGACGGTGCGCCCATCGACGCGACGGCGACGGTGCGGGTCGACTTCGCGGCGCCCGTCGTGTCGGCCGGCGACGTCACGGTCACCGGGGCCACGGGCCCCGACGGGCGCTACCGGATCGGCGACGTTCTCACGATCACCTGGAACGATCCCGAGGCGGGCGGCGCCAACGCCGACGTCGAGGCGGTCACGGTCGATGCGTCGGCGCTCGGAGGGGCCGACGACGTCGCCGCGACCGCCGCGGGGAGCACGTGGACCGCCGCGTACACCGTCGCGAACACCGGTGTGGCCGGAGACGCCCTGCGGATCGGTCTGCGCGTGCGCGACGGGTCCGGAAACGTCGCTACGGCGTCGCGCGTCGCCGAACTCGCGGTCGACGCCGCCGCCCCGGTCGTGACGCGCGAGAACCTGCGGACGTCGGGCGGGACGGGCACGAACGGAGCGTTCCGGGCGGGCGACGTCGTGACCGCCACCTGGCGGGCGGGGGCGACCGGGGACGGCAACGTCGACGTCTCGAGCGTGACCCTCGATTTCGGGGCGGTGGGGGGCCCGACGTCCGCGCCCGCCACGCAGGACGGGGACACCTGGCGTGCCGCGTGGACGCTGCCCGACCCGTTGGCGGTCGACCGGTCGGACGCCACGATCGGCCTCACGGCCGACGACGCGGCGGGCAACGTCACGACGTTCAGCTCGTCCCCCTTCGAGGTGGATGGCGTCGCGCCGACCGTGACGTCGGCCGCGCTGACGGTCCAGGGCGCGAGTGCCGCCGGTGGGGTCTTCAAGGTGGGCGACGTCGTCGAGGTGCGCTGGGACGACGGGCCGAGCGGCGACGCGAACGCCGACACGATCGCCGGAGTGGAGGTCGACTTCGGGGCGTTCGGTGGTCCGGAGCGGCGGACGGCGACGCGGGAGGGCGACGCCTGGGTCGCGACCCACCCGCTGGGGGTGGGAACGTTGAGCGCGACCGACCTCGCGGTCGGGGTCCACGTGCGGGACGACGCAGGGAATACCGCATCCGCCGCGACGCCGGAGGCGATCGCCGCCTACACCGTGGCGCCCTCCACCCCCACGCCGGTCGTCCTCGGCCCGGGCGACGGGTCGACGGGATCGGCCCGGGTCCGGGAGGGGGACGCACCGGTCCTCGCCACGGCGGACGTGCGCCCCACCCTCGCCGGCCGCGTCGACCCCGGGACCACCGTGACGCTGTTCGTCGACGGGGTGGCGCACACGACGTTCGCGCCCGATGCGGACGGGGCGTGGGACTACACGTTCCCCGACGCCTTCGAGGACGGCGCCTACGAGGTCCAGATCGCGGCGACGGCGCCCGGCATCGCCAACACGTCCCCGCCGTCCGAACCGGTACGGCTGCTGATCGACACGAAGCCTCCCGACGCCCCTCCCGTCCCCAGCGTCGTGGCGCCTTCGGGGACCGACGTACGTCCAGAGGCGGGCGACGCCCGCTACGTCACGAGCGACCCCAACCAAACGATCTCGGGCAGCGGGGAGGTGGAGGCGGACGTCGTTCTGTACGTGCGGCCGGCGATGGGGGCCGCCGCCGAGCCCGCGTCGGCGCGCGCCGTCGCAACGCGCGCTGCGGCGGCCAGTCCCCCGACCGCCCCCTCCACGAGCGCCGCCGCGAACGACGGCTGGTCGGAGGTGGGGGACGCCCCCATCGATCCCGAGGGATCGTGGACCTTCGCCTTCCCCGACGGGGGTCTCCGGGAGGGGGACAACGACGTGGCGGCCGTCGTGCGCGACGCCGCCGGGAACCTCTCGCCGATGTCGGGATCGATCGTCGTGCACCTCGACACCGCCCGCCCGACCCTGGCGTTGCGGACGCCCGCGGAGGGGGACGGCGCCGTCGCCGTACCGACGCAGGCGACGTTGCCGGTCTCCGGAACGTCGGTCGGGTTGGCCGACGGCGCCGTGGTCCGGATCGTGGCGGACGACGCGACCCAGCGGGTGGAGGCCGAGGCCGTCGTCGAGAACGACGCCTGGCAGGCCACGGTCGACCTCACGCCACTCGACGACGGCCCACTGACGCTGCGGGCCACCGCGACCGACCGCGCCGGCAACGCTGCGGAGCCGCGGACCCTGGAGCTCGTCAAGGACGTCGTGCGTCCGACCGTCCGTCTGGAGGGCCCCGAGGGGGTCGAGGGGGCGTTCGAGGTGACGGTCGTCTTCTCCGAGGCCGTGCACGGATTCGAGGCCGCCGACGTCGCCATCGAGGCTGCGGCGGTGGCGGAGGTCCGTGCCGCCGACGGCGGCACGACCTACCGGCTCTCCATCGACGACGTCGAGCTCGGGGAGCGCGTGACGATCGCGGTCCCCGAAGGCGTCGCCCACGATTCGGCGGGGAACGCCAGCCACGCCTCCGACGTGCTCGAGATCCGTACCGGGAGCCCCGCGTCGGCGTTCGAAGCGCACCGCGACACCGTCGAGGCGTGGCTGGACGAGGCGGCGCGCGACGACCTGGAACGGACGGTCGCTGCGGCGAGCGCGCGCTTGGACCCCCGCCACTGGGCCGTTCCCGGCGGAGCGTCCGCGCAGGCCTGCGCCGCCGCTGGGGCGTCGCGAACCGACGCCGATCCCGGCGGGTGCTCCGGCCCTTCGGTCGACGTCTGGAGCGCCGGCGAGGTGCGCGGTGGGGGCGCCGACGCCGAGGGGCGCGTGCGGGTGCGGGTGCCACGAGGTCCGGCGGGTCGAGCGTGGCGGGTGGCGGCCGGGTACGCCGTCGACACGTTCGCCGAGGATGCCGTGGCGGCCGCCGACGTCGAGGTCGGCTGGACGCGTACGTCGCTCGCGACGTCGAGCGCAGCCCGCTTCGGGGTGGCGTGGCGCGCCGACGTGCGCGCACGGGAACGGCGCGACGACGCCCTGGCCGGCGCGAGCACCACGATGGGGGCGTCGCTGATGACGTACGCGACCCGACGTCCGTGGCCGGGCGTCGAGGTCCGCGGGCTCGCCCTCGTGCGCGCGAACCGCGTCGGTCTCGACGTCGCCGACGACGAGGTTCGCCTGCTCGCCGTCGCCCGCGGGACCACGGCGGTGGTGGCCCTCCAGGTCGAGGGGCGAGCCCCGCTGGAGGGTGCGCGCTTCGTGCCCCGCGCCGAGATCGCTGCCGGGCGCACGTGGCCTGGAGCGGCGCAGGTCGACGCGGAGGCCTACGGACGCCGAACGTCCGGTCTCGTCGCCGACGTCGACGGCGCCTGGATGGCCTCCTGGGTCATGCGTCCGCACTGGACGTCGGCCCCGTTCGGGGTGGGCACCGACCGCGCGACGTGGCAGGTGTCGGCGGCGCCGGGCGTGGCGTGCCGGTGGTCGGACGTCCCGTCGGCCGCACCCCGTCTCCCCTGCGAGCCCGATCTCGAGGTGTCGCTGACCCGGAGTCGGGAGGGCTCGGGCGGCGCGTGGGAGACGAACGTCACCGCGGCGCTGGACGGCGGTGGGTACGGGCTCACGATTGCGACGCGCGGAACGTTCCGCGGCTCGGTCGGTCCCTGAGCGGGAAGGGTCACGGTGCGGCGTCCGGCCGCGGGCGTCGCGCACGAACGTGACCCGGCGCCGGGTCGCCGCGGCGGGCGCCGGCGTACCCTACGCGCATGTCCGAACCCACGCTCCACACCACCACCCTGGGCGGCGGCTGCTTCTGGTGCCTCGACGCCGTCTACCGCGGCGTCGAAGGCGTCCACGAGAGCGTCGCGGGCTACGCCGGCGGGCACGCCCCGCACCCGACGTACGCCGACGTCTGCACCGGCACGACCGGCCACGCCGAGGTCGTGCGGCTCACGTACGACCCTGCGGTCGTCACGTTCGACGACCTCCTGAACGTCTTCTTCTCGGTCCACGACCCCACGACGAAGGACCGCCAGGGGGCGGACGTCGGGCCGCAGTACCGCTCGATCGTGCTGGCGGAGAGCGACGCGCAGGCGGAGGCGGCCCGCGCGAAGATCGCCGCCCTCGACGCCGAGGGGGTGTTCGGGGCGGCGATCGTGACCGAGGTGGAGCGCCTCGAGACGTTCCACCCGGCCGAAGGCCACCACCAGAACTTCTTCGCCAACAACCCCGGACAGGGGTACTGCGCGGCGGTCATCGCACCGAAGGTGGCGGCGTTCCGCGCGCGCCACGCGGACCTGCTGAAGCCGAACCGCGCGACGCCCGGGTCGACCGGCGGGGCTTGAGCGGCGCTCAGGCGCCGCCGTCGGGCACGAAGCGCAGCGCGACGCCGTTGCTGCAGTAGCGCAGCCCCGTCGGGTCCGGTCCGTCCTCGAAGACGTGCCCGTGATGCCCGCCGCACTTCGCGCAGTGGTACTCCGTGCGGGCGTAACCGACGTGGTAGTCGGTCTTCGTCTCGAACGCGCCGGGGAGCGCGGTGTGGAACGACGGCCAGCCGCAGTGCGCGTCGAACTTCACCGACGCGTCGAACAGCGGGTGCCCGCAGGCGGCACAGACGTAGCGTCCGGGCCGCCACTCGTCGTTGAGGGGGCTGCTGCCGGGGCGTTCGGTCGCCTCGTGGCGCAGCACCCGGTAGGCGGCGTCGTCGAGGCGTTCGCGCCAGTCGTCGTCGGTCAGGGCGGTCGGGTCGAAGCCGGCGTCGCGCGGGTCGTCGTTCATGCCGCGAGGGTACGCGGGCGGCCCCGATCCGTCGGTGGTCCAGGACG
Source organism: Trueperaceae bacterium (assembly GCA_031581195.1). Lineage (NCBI taxonomy): Bacteria > Thermotogati > Deinococcota > Deinococci > Trueperales > Trueperaceae > Trueperaceae bacterium. The sequence continues at coordinate 29,343 of JAVLCF010000001.1, forward strand.
CGGCGTCAGGCGTCCGTCTCCCCGAACGCGCGGGCGACGAGCGCCCGCCCGACCTCGAGTTGGTCGGCGCCGATCGTGTGCCCCAGCCCCGGGTACAGCCGCACCTCGACCTCCGCGCCGAGGCCCCGGAGGATCTCCGCGCTTTCCTCGACCCGCCCGGTCGGGATGTGCGGGTCGGGGTCGGCGCTGCCGAGGAACGCCGGCGTGCCGGCCAGGTCGCCGGCGTACGCGGTTCCGTCGAGCGTCTCGCCGATCAGGCCGCCGGCGAACGCCAGCACCGCGCCGAGCGGCGTCCCGCGGCGGGCGGCGACGTCGGTCGCGAGGCAGGCGCCCTGGCTGAAGCCCCCCAGGACCGTCCGGGCGGGGTCGATGCCGGCCGCGGCGAGCGCGTCGAGGGTCGCGCCGACCTTCGCGCGCGCCGAATCGAGCCACGGTTGGTTCACGGCCTCGGGCTCGACGAAGCGGCGGGGGTACCAGACCGATCCCGCCGCACGGGGGAGGCGGACCGCGACGCGGGCGGTGCGGCCCTCGAGCAGCAGGTTCGCGAGGGGCGCGAGGTCGTCGGGGGCGGCGCCGCGCCCGTGGATCAGGACCAGGGCGGCGTCCGCGTCGTCGGGGGCGGCGCCGGCCTCGAGGGGCGCGAGCGGCCCGTGGGGATCGTCGTTCACGGTGGACCTCCTGCCGGCATGAGACCACGGCGTCCGCCGGGCGCGCGTCGGCCGCCCCGCGGATCCGCCGGCGCCGCTGCCGCCGGCGCGACCCGGGTCGGGCCGGCCGCTCGGTACCTTGGGTGCATGACGCACGACGCCGCTTCCGACGACGCCCCGCAGGTCGCCCCCGCGCACGATTGGCCCGACGCCGAGGATTGGGTGTGGCACGGCCCCCTCGGGGCGCCCGGCACGTGGGGGACCCCCGGCCTGGTGATGGCCTTCAACCTCGAGTGCCCGGGCTGCATCTCGCGCGGCATTCCGTTCCTCAAGCGCCTGCAGGGGGAGCACGGGGACGCGTTGCAGTTGGCGTTGCTGCATACCGCCTACGGGCACCGCGACCTGCCGCGCGACGGCGTCGAGCCGGAGCTGCTGCGCTTCGCCGGCGGTTTCGCGCGGCTCACGATGCCGATCGCGCTCGACGTGAGCGGCGAGCGGGCCCGCCGGTGGGGGACGGAGGGCACGCCGCACTGGTTCGCCTTCGACGCCGGCGGCACCCTCGTGCGCAGCGTCTACGGGTCGCAGGAGAACGCGCAGACGCGGCTCGAGTACCTGCTCGACGAGTTGGTGCAGGCCCCCACCTCGTGACGCCGGCCGGCAGCGCCGGCGGGGCGGCTCGCATGATTCCGAGCACCCTCGTGTACGTCGTGCGGGGGGACGCGGTGTTGATGCTCCGCAAGGCGCGGGGCCACCAGAAGGGCAAGTGGAACGGGTTGGGGGGCAAGGCGGAGCCCGGCGAGATGCCCGAGGCGTGCGCGGTGCGCGAGGTGCGCGAGGAGGCGGGCCTCGAGGTGACCGACCTGCGCTACCGAGGCCTCATCGTGTTTCCGCGCTTCGACGGCCTGAACGATTGGTACGTGTGGATCTACCTCGCGTCGGCCGACGGCACGCCGGTGGGGGGCGACGAGGGCGAGGTCGCGTGGATCGACCGCGCCGACCTCGCGACGCTCGAGCTGCACGAGGGGGACCGGGTCTTCCTGCCGTGGTTGTGGCAGCGCGACCGGACGTTCTCGGCGCGCTTCGATTACGAGGACGGGGCGTTCCGGGGGCACGAGGTGGCGTTCCATCCTGGGGGGATGCGCGGGGGATCCGGGAGCGTCGGGCGCGTCGAGGGGTAGCCTCCGGAGGTGGGCGCGGCCGTACGCCGAGCGCTCCGATCGGACGGGGATCGGCTCGACCGTGGGAGGAGGGCGGCATGCACGACGGAGGCGCGCGGTGTCGAGGTCCGGCCGTCCGGTGGGTGGCCGTCGCGCTCGTGGTTCTGGGGCTCTCGGGTGCGTACGCGGCCGAGCACCTCGGCTACTACGAGGACGTCGAGGGGACGGTGCCGCTCGAGCAGGTTCCGGACGCGCCGTTCACGCCGGTCGAGCGGGGCGTCGCGCGCGGGTACGGCGACCTGGCGACGGTGCACTGGTTCGAGGTCCGCGTCGTCCCGGACGTGGCGGAGCGGTGGTACCTTCTGCATCTTCGACCGCACCACGTCGATGACGTCCGTCTGTACGAGCTCCGCGGTGGGGGTCTTCGCCACGTGGAGACGGTCGGGATGTACGCCGACGCCGTGAGCGACCCACGCAACCCGGGTCTGGCGGGGTTCGTGCTCGAGCCGGGACCGGCGCCGGCGACGTACTTCGTCGCGATCTCGACCCGCGATTCGATGGCGGTGTCGATGCAGGTCCTGGGGGCCTCCGAGGCCCGCAGGGTGTTCCTTCGCACGGCGGTTCTGTCGATCGCCTACGTGGCGCTGGCGCTGGCCGCAATCTTCGCCACGGTGGCGTCGTTCGCGTTCCATCGCGACCCGATCTTCCTGGCGTTCGCGGTCGCGCAAGCGGTCTGGTTGGCGTCCTTCACGCTGCTCGAGGGGTACCCGGTGTTCGGGTCGGTCTGGGGGGCGCCCGTCGGGCCGGCGTTCGACGTGTCCATCCCGCTGGCGACGCTGGCGGCCAACCTGTTTCACGGCACGGTCTTCGCGCGATACGGGACGCGCCGATTCGCGGCGTGGGGGTTCGGGCCGTGGGCGGCGACGTCCGCGGTGGCCGCGACGCTGGTGGCGGCGGGGTTCGTCACGGCCGGGCTGCAGGTGAACGGGGTCGCCGTCGTTGCGACGCCGTTCGTGCAGTTGATCGGGGCGGCGTCGCTCCTCGAGCGGCACCCTCGGCCGAACGGCGTGATCGTGGCGTATGCGGTGCTCGGACTGGTGACGCTCGGCTGGGTCGGATCGTTGGTGGGCGCGACCCAACCGAGTCCGTTGACGGAGTGGGCTCCGTTGGCGTACGGCATTTCGACGCTCGCGCTGATGTTCTCGATCGTCGTTCAGTTCGAACGGGAGGCGTACGCACGGCTCCACGAGGCGGAGCGTCAGGTGCAGGCGTGGCGCGCCCGACGCGACGCCGAACGGCGGGCTCGGGCGCAGCGCGTGGAGGTCCTCGACGCCATCGACCACGACGTGCGCAACGCCTTCGGCGTGATCGGCATGAACGTGCCGTGGTCGGGCCTTCCCCCGAAGGCGCGCAGCCGGAGTGAGGCGGCGTTCCACGCCGTCGAGCAGGGGCTCGACCGCATGCGGCAGCTCGAGGCGAGGGCGGACCAGGCCGCCGACGAGGGGCCGTGGGAACGGCGCTACGTCGTCGCCGGTCTGCGCGAGCTCGTGATGCAGCGCTACGCCACGTCGGATGCCGTCGCCGTGACGGGGGACCGGTCGCTCGCCGTACGGGTCGATCCGTATGCCTTCGAGAATGCCTTCGGCGAGCTGCTCGACAACGCCGCAAAGTATGCTGCTCCCGGTACCCGTCCGGCGGTCTCGGTGCAACGACGGCCCGGCGCCGGGTCCGGCGCGACGTGGATTGCGTCGGTCTGCGTGAGCAACGACGTGTCGCACGACGCGGCGCTCGACGTCGAGCGCGTCTTCGATCGGCACTACCGCGGCGATCATGGGGCGTCGTTGCCGGGTGAAGGCATGGGCCTTGGGGTCGCGCGGTCGTTCGTGCATCGCCTGGGCGGCACGATCGAAGTGACATTCGAGAAGGGGGTATTCGAAGTATGGATCCGACTTCCAGCGGAAGCGTAGCGGTCGTGGAGGACCACGCGGATTTGGCGGCGAGCATCGTGGACGTCTTGGTGGATGCCGGGTGGGACGCGCGCGCGTTTCCGAGTGCGGAGACGTTCCGGCACGCGCTCGCGACCTTCACGCCCGACGTCGCCGTCGTGGATCTGAACCTTCCGGGGGAGGACGGGGTGTCGCTGACGCAGTTCCTGCGGAGCGCCCAGCCCCGCATGGGGGTCGTGATGCTGACGGCGCGGACGTCGGAGCTCGATCGGCGCGTCGGGTACGAGGCGGGCGCCGACGTGTACGTGGCCAAGCCGGCGCGGCCGGACGAGTTGACGACGATCGTGGGGCGCATGCTCGAACGCCTCCGCGGGGGGGCCGGGCCGCGCGGCGTCGAGGCGCCCTACCGCCTCGACGTCGAACGTCTGGTCCTCGTTGGGCCCGACGGAACGGAGGTGCCGCTCCTTCCGCGCGAGGCGTCGCTCGTGCAGCGGTTGGCGGAGGCCGGCGCGAGCGGGCTCACCAGCGAGGCGATTCGAGAGCTGGAACCGGGGGCGTCGGTCTCGAAGGGCTCGATCGAGGTGCGCATCACGCGCCTTCGCGAGAAACTCGAGGGTGCGGGGTTGTCGCGTCGGTTGGTCGTCGCGATTCGCGGCGTCGGCTACCGCTTGGCCGAGCGGGTCGTCGTGTCCGACCCCGCGCCGGGCGGGCCGTCGGCCCTTCGGGACCCCAACCAAACCGACGACAACTGACTCAACCTGACATAACCTTGCACGTCCGTGGTAGCCTCCCGCTTCGTGACGCCGAGGACGCCCCCCCGCCGTCCCGCTCGCCCGTGGTCCACGTGGCCGGTGCGCGAGGCGACCCTCGCGATGCTTCTCCTCTTCCTCGGGACGACGGAGCGTTCGCAGGGGGCGCGCGCAACGCCGCCTCCGCCCGACGCCGCGACCCCCGTCGCGGGGGGCGCCGCGCCTCCTTCGGCCGGGGTCCAGGCCGCGTCGGGCCACGAGGCCCGTCCCGCCGCGCTGCGCCCCCCACCCCTGTCCGCCCTGCCGGGGAGGGTCGACCCGACCGCGACCCTCGACCTTCGGACGCCGCCCCCGTCGTGGCTGTGCTCGCTCTCCGGGGATCTCGATGCCGTCGGGGGAGGTGCGCCAGCCGCCGAGGCCGGATCGGCGCCTCGCTCCGAGCGTCCGTGCGCGCCGGCGTGCAGCTCCGTTCGGGCTGCCTCCGCGTGCGACGTCGGGCCGGGTCCCCTCCGGATCCGCGCGAAGCCCCACCTCGGCATCGCGGTGGACGCCCCGGTCGCCGACGCTCCCCCGCCGGCGCGCGACGACGCGCGCGGCCTCGCCTGGCACGGCCGGATGACCGCGGGGGTGGGGCGTGGCCTCGTCCGCGTGCGCGTACGTCGCGGACCCGACGAGGTCCGCGCGCGCGCCCCGGTGGTCGTGGGATCGTGGGGGGTTCACGTGGACACCCGCTCCCTCGGGGAGGGGGTCGCGCACATCACCTTCGAGGCGTTCGACGGCCTTGGGCGGGCCGCGCAGCCCGTCGACACGTGGGTCCGGATCGACCGCACCCCTCCGACCGCCGTCGTCGAAGCACCGCCCCAAGCGAGCGGACGGTTCCCCGTCGTCGTGGCCTTCTCCGAACCGGTCCAGGCGTTGCGGGCGCGCCACCTCGACGTCGACGGCGGCGTGGCGACGCACGTCGACGGCGACGGCGCGGTCTACGTCGTCGACGTCGTACCCGACCGGAACGCCGACGACGTGCGCGTCGCCGTCGACGTGGGCGTCGTCCGCGACGCGGCCGGACACGCGAACGCGCGCTCCGACGTCGTCACCGTCGTCCACGACCCGCCACGATGGACGCGCCTCGTCGACGGCGTGCCGACGCGCTGGGTCGCGAGGGCCGCCCTGCGCTGAGCCCGCCGTCGACGACCGCAGGCCGTACGCACGGCCCACGCTTCGCCGCGGCCCCGTCCGGTCCACGCCCGACGCCGTCGAGAGGGTTTGGTGACGAGGTCGACCCACGGGCCCGGCGAACGCGGCATGATGAAGGGCACGTGGGGCGGGGCACGGAGGTGCGCCCGCCCCGCAGGACGGACCCGAACCGAAGGGGTCCGAGCGACGCGGGAGGCGTATGCAGCTCGATCTGAACGACGGACGGACGCAACTCGGCGTGGCCCTCATTGCGCTCGGGGCGCTGGCGTTGCTCGCCAACACCGGCTGGTTGGCGGGCGTGGGTCGCCTCGTGGGCGTGATCGTGTTCGCCGCCGCCGGCGCGGTGGTGCTGAGCGCAAGCCGCGACACGCCCGGCCGCCTCTGGACCCTCCCGGTCGGGTTCGGGCTCGTGGGGCTGGGGGTCGCGAACCTGCCCGGTCCCTGGTGGGCGGGCGCCCCGTTCGTCGCGGTCGGCTTGGGGTTCCTGGCGATCCACCTGCGCGATCCCGCCCGCGAGCGCGGGTGGGCGCTCCTTCCGGCCGGCCTGACGATCGCCCTCGGGGTGGCGGCCGGCGTCGACGAACTGCGCGGCGTGCCGGACGAGGTGGGCGGCGTGGTGCTGTTCGGGGGGGCGGCGGCGACGTTCTTCGCCCTCACCCGCCTCCGGCATCGCCCGCAACGCTGGGCGATCTGGCCGGCGGCCGCCCTCGCCCTGGTGGCGCTGATGGTGCTGGCGTCGGGGGGCGGCTGGTGGCTTCCCGCCGCGTTGATCGTGGTCGGGGCGGCGTTGTTCGTCGCGCCGTCGCTTCGTTCCCGCTGAGGCCGGCCTCAGTCCTCCGGCGGCCAGGTGGGACGCGGGACCGCGAAGACGTCCCCGAGCGACGCGTAGTCCAGGCCGGCGAGGCGCGCGACCGGGTCGAGGGCGCGCACGTCGACGTAGCCCTGGGCGTCGCGCACGTCGTCGCGGACGTGCGCGAGCAGGACGCGACCGAACACGACGGTGTTGCCGCCGTCGGGGATGGCGTAGTGGTGGAGCGTCTCGCACTCGAACGCGACCGGGGCGGCCGCGACGCGGGGGGCGGCCACCCGCTCCGACGGGGTGGCGTCGAGGTGCGCGAAGTCGAACTCGTCGACGTGCTCGGGCGCTTCGACGCTGGTGTCGTTCATGGCCTTCACCAGGTCGGCGCCGGCGACGTGCGCGACGAAGCCGCCGGTCGCGACGGCGTTGCGGCCGGTGTCCTTGAGGACGCCGTCGCGCGACCCGACGCTGAACATCAGGACCGGGGGGGTGGAGGCGGCGATCGTGAACCAGGAGAACGGCGCGAGGTTGCGGCGGCCGGCGTCGTCGACGGTGGAGATCCAACCGATGGCGCGCGGGACGACGGTGCCGTTCAGGAGTTTGTGGCGTTCCTTGGCGTCCAGGGTGTCGAGCTCGATGCGCATGCGCGAAGCCTACCCATTCCGGGGGTGACGGGCGTCCCGTCGCCGGGGGTGGCGTGCGGCGTGGCCGCTCGGAGCCCCGCCTCGGAGCTCCGCGCGTCGCCGAACACCCGAACCCATCCAGGCGCTTGCGCCGGTGGGCGCGAATGCGCTAGGCTCGTACGGCTGTGTCGCGGCCGGAATCGGCCGCCCCGCGCGGAACGCGTCGCGCGGTGGGACACGACCTCAACGCGCAGTCCGGGAGAGACGATGAAGTACAACAAAGGCGCGATCCTGCGCTCCATCGAGCAGCCGTTCGTTCGCGACGACGTCCCCGACTTCGACACGGGCGACACCGTCCGCGTCGACTACAAGGTCGTCGAAGGCAACCGGAGCCGCATCCAGTCGTTCGAGGGCGTCGTCATCGCCCGCAAGAACGGCAAGGGGGCGCGCTCGACGGTCACCGTCCGTAAGGTCAGCTTCGGCGAGGGGGTCGAGCGCGTCTTTCCGCTTTCGAGCCCGTTGATCGACGGCATCGAGGTGGTGCGGCGCGGCCGGACCCGTCGTGCGAAGCTGTACTACCTCCGCGAACTGCGCGGCAAGGCGTCGCGCCTGAAGGTCGACGTCCGCCGGCAGGAGGAGGACCGCGCCGCCGCCCGCACCGCGCGCGACGCCCGGAAGGCGGCGGCCGCTGCCGACGCCGACGCGGCCGCCAAGGCGGAGCAGGAGGCCGCCGCCGCGGAGGCGGCGGAGGCCGAAGCCGCGGCTACCGCCGAAGCGGCAGAGCCGGCGGAGGCGGATACGCCCGACGAGGACGCGAAGGAAGGCTGACGGCGCGGGCGGCCGCGCGTTGACAGCGCGCGGTCGCCCCGCTACACTCGTCGTTGCTCCGAGGTGCGGAGCTTCGTTGCATGGGGCCGTGGCGCAGTTGGGAGCGCGTCTGAATGGCATTCAGAAGGTCAGGGGTTCGAATCCCCTCGGCTCCACCACAGAGACGCCCCCGCCGACCGGCGGGGGCGTTCTTCGTGCAGGGCGTTCTTCGTGCAGGG
>JAVLCF010000001.1:37603-68698 GCA_031581195.1 Trueperaceae bacterium
TGGCGTAACACGGGCCCGGCAGGGTGGAGCCAGAAGGGACGACGCGACCCGCACCCCGCTCATCGACGTTGCGTCCTCGCCCCCGTGAACACGCCGCCATGGGGCGCGCGATTCCCTTCTCCCCGTCGCCCCCGCGCCGAGCGCTCGGGGGCGACGTCGTGCGCGGTGTGGGGTCGGGCCCGACTCAGTCGGTCCGGCCCTCGCCGCCTCCGCCGGCGGTCCTCTCCAGGATCGCGGGGTCGTACTTGCCCTCGAGGGCGTCGACCTCGGTGCGGTCCCACAGGGGGACGCCGTCGTAGTACGCCGCGCGGCCCAGGACGTGCGCCGCGACGGGGGCGGTGAGCAGGAGGAACACGAACACCAGCAACGCCTTCGTCGCCACCGCCGTCGTGCCGAACACCAGGGCGGCGGCCGCGACCACGAGGCCCGCACCGAGCGTGCCGGCCTTCGTCGCGGCGTGCATGCGCAGGAACAGGTCCGGGAACCGCACCGCTCCGAGGGCGGCGACGAACACGAAGAAGGCGCCGCTCAGCATCAGGGCGACGGCGAGGACGTCAATCATCGGTGTCCCCCCGGTCGCGTCGTTCGATGAAGCGGGCGAACGCCAACGTCCCGAGGAACGAGACGAGCGCGAGGGCGATGGCGGCGTCCATGAGGATCGGCTGGTCGCTCATCAGGGCGATGAGCACGATGACCGACACGGAAGCGAGCCCAATCATGTCGAGCGCCAACACCCGGTCCGGTAGGCTCGGGCCGCGCAGGACCCGCACGAACCCAAGCAGGAGGGAGACGGCCACGAGCGTGAGCGACACGCCCGCTACGACCGTCAGGAGGGTGGTTTCGCCCGCCCACATCATGCGAAGGCCTTCGCAATCGGCGTTTCGAAGGTGCGCTTGATCTCGTCGACCCACGCGTCGGGATCGCGACCGTACATGGCGTGTACGTACAGGCAACTCTTGTCGTCGGCCACGTCGATGGTGAGGGTGCCAGGCGTCAGGGAGATGAGGTTGGCGAACAGCGTGATGTGCGCATCCTCGGTCAGGTCGAGGGGCACCATGATGACCGCAGGCGTCATGCGCAACTCGGGACGGAGCACGTCGCCCGCCACCCGCACGCTCGACGACACCAACTCGCGCAGGAAGATCCCGACGAGGTGCACGATCCGGAAGAGCCGCTCGACGTACCGACGATCGCCCACCGCGGCACCGATGAGATGCAACACGACCATGCCGACCGCGAACCCGAACACCAGGTTGCGTTCGGAGAGCGATCCGGTGGCGAGCGCCCATACGATCGCGAGGATCAGGTTCACCGCGAACATCGTCATGGTGCCTCCTCCACCGCGACGGGCGCGGCGTACGCCTCGGCAGCGTCCGCACCGAGGACCGCCTCGACGTAGCCCGCCGGGTTCAGGAGTTCCGCCGCCGACGCTTCCGCGAGGTTCATGAACGGTGCACCGAACAGGCCGATGACGACCGTCAACCCAGCTAGCATTGCGACGGGAACCCACAAGCGCCTCTGCGGCAACCTCGAGAGCGTCACCCCTTCGGGCGCGGGCGACCAGAAGGCCGCCTGCCAAATCTTCGTCATGGAGAAGATCGTCAACAAACCCACGACCAGCGCAACGGCGACGATCGCCCCGTTGCCCACCTCCACGCCCGCGAGGACCAGCACCAGCTTCGCCCAGAAGCCGGAGAGGGGTGGGAAGCCCGCGAGGCTGAAGGCAGGAACGATGAAGAGGATCGACAGGAGGGGCGAGTGGCGGTACAACCCTCCCAGCCTCTTCAGGTCGAAACTCCCCCCCATGCGCCGTACGAGACCGGCCACGAAGAACAGGTTCGCCTTCACGATGATGTGGTGCACGAGGTAGAACACCGCGCCGGCGAGTGCGAGCGGGGTGAACAGGGCGAGGCCCATGATCATGTAGCCGATCTGGCTGATGATGTGAAACGACAGGATCTTGCGAATCTCGTTCTGCGCCGCGGCGCCCAGCACGCCCGTCACCATGGTGGCGCCCGCCAGCCATAGGAGCACGTTGTGCGTCCAGGACACGTCCTGCGTGAACAGCAGCGTGAACGCGCGAAGGAGGGCGTACACCCCCACCTTCGTGAGCATCCCGGCGAAGATCGCGCTGATGGCGACGGGGGGCGTGTGGTACGACGCGGGCAGCCAGAAGAACAGCGGGAAGATGGCGGCCTTGATGCCGAACGCGACGAGGAACAGCATCGACAGCGTCGTCACCAGGTCGGTCGGGACGTCCTTCAGCGCGATCGCGAGGTCCGCCATGTTGAGCGTGCCCGTCAGGCCGTACGTCACGCCGATCGATACGAGGAAGAACAGCGACGAAACGAGGTTCACCGCGACGTACGTGAGGCCCCCCTCGAGCTGCGCCCGGCGGTTGCCGAGCGTCAGCAGCACGAAACTCGAAATCAGCAGGACTTCGAACCAGACGTACAGATTGAACAGGTCCCCCGTCAGGAAGGCGCCGTTGATGCCGGTGACGAGCACGAGGAACAGCGGGTGATACCCGAGACCCTCGCGGGCAGGGTCGATGTCGACGAGGGCGTACACGGCGGTGGCGAGCGCCATGATGGCGCTGATGACCACCATGATGGCGGCGAGGTGATCGGCGATGAGCGTGATGCCGAACGGGGCGGGCCAATCGCCCGCCTGCATGACCACCATGCCGCGCGTCGCCACCTGCACGAGGAGGAGCAGCGACGTGGCGAGCAGCAGCGCACTCGCACCCACGGCCATCGCGCGTTGCGCCATGCGCCGCTCGGGAAGTGCGAACGAGACGGCGGCCGCGGCGAGCGGAATCAGGATGGGCGAGACGAGGAGCCACGTCAACGGCTGACCTCCGAATCGGAGGTTCCGCCCGACGATTCCGGGGCGGGCGTGGCGCGCGGACCGCTCGACGCGGGGAGCGACACGGCCGGAGGGTGCGGGTCACGCAAGCGGAGCGGCAGTTCGTCGGTCTCCACCGTCCCGAGCCGCTCGTACGTGCGGAGGAGCAGCACGAGCGCAAAGACCGTCAACCCGAAACTGATCACGATGGCGGTGAGGATCAGGGCTTGCGGGAGGGGGTTCGCCGCCCCCACGGGTGGGGCGTAGGTGCCCTCGGGCACGAAGGGGGAGCGACCGCGCGTCAGGCGACCCGCCACGAAGAGGGCGAGGTTCACGCCGCCCGACATGAGGATCAGGCCGAAGATGAGGCGAAGCAGGTTGCGTTGCAGCACGAGGTACAACCCCGAACCGAACAACACGCCGACGGTGAGCGCGAGGGGCAGTTCCATCAGTGCTCCTCCAGCGAGAACAGCATGCGGAGCACCACGCCAATCACCACGAGGTACACGCCGACGTCGAACAGCAGCGGCGTGGAGAGTTTCACGGTCCACGGGCCCACGTCGCGAATCCACCACAATCCGGTCAGCATGGGTTCCCCTGCGAAGGCGGCGAGGATGCCGGCCAGAACGGCGAGCGACAGGCCCACGCCGATCAGGGTGCGGGGTCGAATCCGGAGGAGGGCGAAGGCGTGCTCGTAGCCGTACGCGATGGCGTACAGCGCAATGGCTGCAGCGCCCACGAGGCCACCGATGAAGCCGCCTCCGGGCAGATCGTGACCACGCAGGAGGAGGAAGACCGAGAAGAGCAGCAGCACGCCGATGAGCAGGCGCGTCGTGGTGCGGAGGATCAGACTGTTCACGCGTCACGCTCCCCGTCGCCCGCCTCGTCGTCGTCCCCGCTGCCGCGCGGTGCGGTGTACGCCACGTCCCGCGCCTCGCGCGCCCCGATGCGCCGCAGGAGCGCGAACGCGCCGGTCGCTGCGACGGCGAGAACGGTGATCTCGCCGAGCGTGTCGAGCGCACGGAAGTCGACGAGGATGACGTTCACGACGTTTCGCCCCTTCGCCTCGGGGTACGAGGCTGCGTCGTAGAACGCGGGAATCGTCCGGTCGAGGGGCACGCTCAGCACGCTGAGGAGGAGGACGGTGAGCAGCCCACCGCCCAGCACCGCGATGGGTGCAGCGAACGCGGGCACGAAGCGCTCCGACGGCTTGCGAAGCAGCGTGCTGGGAAGACGCATGAGGACGAGCGCCACGACGATCACCATCAACGTTTCCACCAGGAACTGCGTCACGGCCAGGTCGGGAGCGGAGAACATGATGAACACCAGGGCGATGCCGAACCCGACGACACCGAGCGACGTGATGGCGCGCAGGCGCGTCTGCGCCGTCACCGTCGCCAGGGCGGCCACGACGACGAGGATGAGGATGAGAAACTCGTACAGCGTGCCGGACACGGGCGGAAGGTCGAACGCAATGCCGCCTCGCACGAAGGCCGTTCCGGCCGCGAGCGCCACGGCGAACCCGATGATCGTCGTCAAGTGACGCTGCAAATCGTCGGATTGCAGCACCCGCGTCTGCCATGCGGCGAGGTGCCTCAATCCATCGAGGAACCCCAGGTACGCACCCGCCGGACCGAATCGAACGCCGCCAAGGCGCGCCACGAGGAACCGGTGCAGGGGTCCCCACGCGAGCGTCAGGAGCACGCCCATCGCGACCGTCACGATCGACAGGATCAACGCCGTGTTCACCCCATGCCAGAGTGCCAGATGGAACGACGCGTCCGCCCCGAGGATCGCGCGGGTCGCCGGCACGAGCAATCCTTGCGCGAGCACGTCGGGTGCGAAGCCGAATCCGATGCCCAGGGCAGCCAGCACGGCGGGACCGAGCCACATCGACGGGGGCGCCTCGTGCGGCGATCGGGGTGCCGTGGTCTCACGTCCCGCGAAGGGGCGCCACGCGACGAGCACCACGATCGTGATCATCACGGCACTCGCTGCAACGAGCGCGGCGAGGCCCCATGCGTGCGGGAGGAGCGTCTCGTACGCCACCTCCTTCGCCACGAACCCGAGCAGCGGAGGGAGGCCGGCGGCACTGACACCTGCCAAGAGGGCAACCGCCCAGGTCACCGGCATGACCCGCCCAAGCCCCCTGAGTTCGGTCACGTCCCGGCTCCCCGCTTCGTGGTCGATGCTGCCGGCCACCATGAAGAGGGGCGCCTTGTAGAGCGCATGCGCCACCATGAACACCACCATGGCCTTCGCGCCATCGGTCCCCCCGACCCCGAGGAGGACCACGAGCGCGCCCAGCGCGATCAACGTCGAGTAGGCCAACAGCCGCTTCGCGTCGCGTTGCAGCAGCGCCAGGGTGGCGGCCGCCAGCAGGGTGGCGGTCCCGACGCCGGTCAACAACCCGAACCAGACGGCGGTGCCGCCCATCGCCGGCGCGAGGCGGGCGAGGAGGTAGACGCCGGCCTTGACCATCGTCGCGCTGTGCAGGTACGCCGACACGGGCGTGGGGGCGGCCATCGCGTTGGGAAGCCACACGTGGAAGGGGAACTGGGCCGACTTCGTGAACGCCCCCAGCGCAACGAGGATCAGGGCAGGGAGGTAGATCGGCGACGTGGTCAACGCTGCGGGCTCGGCAAGCATCTCCGAAATGCGGAAGGTGCCCACGTCACGTCCGATCAGCAGGAACCCCCCGAGCATGGCGAGGCCCCCCGAGCCGGTGATGAGGAGCCCCTGCAGCGCTCCATCCCGACTCGATGTCCGTTCGTGCTCGTAGCCGATCAGGAAGTATGAGGTGAGGCTCGTCAACTCCCAGAAGACGAACAGCGAGATCAGGTCGTCGGCGACGACGACGCCGAGCATCGCGGCCATGAAGGACAGCAACAACAGGTAGAAGCGGGGCAGCTGTCGGTCGCCGCGGAGGTACCCGCCGGCGTAGATCACGACGGCGGTCCCGATGACCGTGATCATCAACGCGAAGACGAGCGAGAGGCCGTCGAGGCGGAAGGCGAGGTCGATGCCGAGACTCGGGAGCCAGGGGATCGCCTGCTCGAGCGGCGCGCCGCTGCGGACCTGGGGGACCTGCGCGGCGAACCAGGTCGCCAGGGCGGCGGGCAGGGTGGCCCACACCCACCCGGCGCGCGCCCCGAGGTGGGGGGTCGCGAACGGGGCGAGGGCGGCGACCGCGAAGCCGACGAGGACCGCGGCGCTCAGCACGCCGGACCTCGGCGGCGGCGCGCCCGGGGGGGCGCGGGGGACGGGGTGCGGTGCGTCGACTTCACCAGGCCTCCTCGGGTCGGCGCAACGGTGCGCAGTGCGGCGCGGCGGGGCGCGGGTGCGGGTCGCGGCCGCGCCGTGACGGTGCCGCCGAGTCTACCCCGCCGTCCCCGGGTCGCCGCCGTCGGCGGGCGACGTCGCGGGGGCGGCCTCGCGGGCGTCGACGGGGTCGCCGACGCAGAGGGTGCCGCCCTCGCGAGCGAGGGCGTTCACGCCGAACGCCGGCCCCTTCGACGTGGCGTGGAGGCGGGCCAGCGTCGCGAGCGGTTCGCGGGCGGCGGCGGGCGCCTCGGGTGCGGGGGCGCCGGCGGGATCGAGGGTCGTGACGACGCAGCGGACGCAGGGCTTCACCAGCTCGAACGCGGCGTCCCCCACGTGCAGGTGGGTCCAGCGGTCCTCCGCCCAGGGGGTCGCGCCGTCCACCACCAGGTTCGCGCGGAAGCGCGCCACGTCGAACGTCCGCCCCGCCGCCGCGTTCAGCGCGGCGAGCGAGGCGGTCGTGACGACGAGGTAGGGAAAGCCGTCGGCGAAGGCGACGGCGTCGCCGTCGCGGCCGTACGCCGGGTCGACCGGCCGGTGGGCGTCGCGGGGGTGGCGGACGAGGGCGTACCCCGGCCCGAGCCAGGCGGCGAGCCAGGCGTCCGCGTCGGGGCCGCACCCGGCGACGGCGACGTCGTCGCCCCACACGCGGGCGTGGCGGTCGGCGGTCGCCGGCGCGTCCAGCGGGAGGTCGAGCGGGGGCGGCGTCGTGGTGGGGGTGAGGGTGGGGTCGGCGGCGGGGTCGAGCGCCAGCGTGAGGCGGTCCGCCCCGAGGTGCGGGACGAGCGCCCGGAGGCGCGGGTGGGTGCGTTGCGAGACGAAGCGCCCGTCCCCGTCCACGATCATCCAGCGGCGGTCGTACCGGAGGCCGCGGGGGCGGACCTCCGCGGTCGCGACGGCGACGCCGCGCGCGCCCTTGACGGGGTGGACGTACAGGGCGTGGAGGTGCATGCGGCAGGCTACCGCGGGGGGCTGGTGACGCGGAGGGCGCGCGTCATGAGGCGCGTCTCGAGCGCGAGGGGGTCGGGGTCGAAGACCTCGGTGGAGCCGGCCGGCGCGAGCGTGGCGCCGTCCAGAGGCGCATCGACGCTCACGAGGGGGATGCCGCGCAGCGCCGCGACGGCGGCGGCGGTGGCGTCGCCGTGCCCGACGAGCGCGACCTCGTCGACGATCGGCCAGTGGCGAAGGGCGGCCAGGGCGTCGGACGCCGACGGGACCGGGGTCGTGAAGACGACGGGGAGGCCGGCGCTCGTCACGGCGCGCGCCGGACCGTCGTGCGGGTCGGTCTGCAACGCGAGGGGGAGGCGTCGCAAGCTGGGGGTCGCCGCGCCGCGCCGGCCGGAGGGGACGGGCACCCCGCGTGGGTAGGCGGCGGTGAGCGCGTCGAGGGTCGCGCGGGTGGCGGGGGTTCGCGCGGCGTACGGGTCGGGGAAGGTGGCCGCGGCGGCATCGAGCGCCGCGGCGAGCGGCGCGTCGCTCCGTGGGGGCACGAGGACGTGGACCGGGAGCAGGCCGCGACCGGCGGCGGGGCCGAGGAGGGCGGAGGTCAGGGCCGCCGCGACGCGGTCGAGGTTCGCCTCGGGGCCGACCCACACGACGAGTCGGCGGGGGGTGCGGTGGAGGACGGGAAGGCCGCGCGCGTGGGCGCGAGCCGCGATCGGCGTCGTGTCGTCGCGGGGTCCGGCGACCGACACCGCATCGACGTCGGGGTGGGCGACGAGGGCGTCGGCGGTGTCGCGGTTGCCGTGGACGAGGGCGAGGGCGCCGGGCGGAAGCCCCGTGCGGAGGGCGGTTTCGACGAGCCACTGCGCCGCGAGCGCGCCGCGGATCGACGGGTTCACGACGAGGGGGGCCCCCACCGCGAGGGCGCGGGCGACGTGCGCGGCGGGTTCCGACGCCGGGTGGCTCGCAGGGAGCACGGCGGCGACGACGCCGATGGGCACGCGGTGCCCCTGGAGGTCGGGGGCGCCCGGAACGTCGGTGGGGGCGTCGAGAGTGCGCCCCTCCTCCCGGGCGAGGGCGACGCACCGGAGGGCCCGCGCGACCTCGGCCTCGGCGGTGGGGCGCGTGAGGCCGCCCTCTCGGGCGACGAGGTCGGCCCAGGCGTCTCGGTCGTCGTGCAGGGCGCCGTGCAGGGCGTCGACCCGCGCGAGGCGCGTCGCGCGGTCGGGACGGGGGCCGGTGCCGTGGGCGACGAGCGCGCCGACGACGGCGTCGACGTCGCGTTCCGTCGCCCAGGGAACGCGGGCGAGGACCTCGCCGTCGGCGGGGGCGACGACGTCGGACACGAGGGGCGAGTCGGCGGCGAACCAGGCGCCGCCGCCGTAGAGGGGAAGGACCTGCGTCGAGGTGAGCATCGGTGACCTCCGGGTCCGCGATGGACTCGCCGTCACCATGACGCGGGACGACCGACACCGGCCGCCGTTGCGTAGGGCGCAACTCGGGTCGCGTTGCCGGGCGTTCCGTGCAACAGTCCGGGCATGGCGTCCCTCCGCAGTCTGAACCGCGCGCTGGCCCTGCTCGATCACCTCGCCGAGCATCACGGGCGCCACGGGGGCCAGGTGGCGCTCCGCGTCGCCGACGTCGCGGACCTGCTCGGCGTGGACAAGTCGACCGCATCGCGGCTCGCGGCGACCCTCGAGGCCCGCGGCTACCTCCAGCGCGATCCGGTGTCGCGCCGGTACGCCCTCGGCGCGAAGGTGCGGCCCGCCGCACCCCCCGACGGGTGGGTCCGCGACCTGGTGCAGCGCGCGGGGCCCGTCGTCGCCGACCTCGCCGACGTCACCGGCGAGTGCGCCCACGTCGCCGTCCTCGACGGGGGCGCCGTCCGCATCGTCGAGGACGTCGTCGCCCGGGCCGAAGGGCTCCAGGTGCGCGCGGGCGTGGGTCGCTCGATGCCGCTGCACTGCACCGCGCTCGGCAAGTGCTTCCTCGCCTTCACCGACGTCGAGCGCCCCCCCGACCTCGTCGCCTTCACGCCCCACACCGTGACCGACGCCTCCGACCTCGCACGCCACCTCGAGGCGGTCCGGCGCGCCGGCTACGCCCTCGACGACGAGGAGCACGAGCCCGGCGTTCGGTGCCTCGCCGTCCCCGTGCGCGACGCCGCCGGGGGGGTCGTGGCCAGCCTCGGGATCTCCGCGCCGCGTCTCCGACTCCACGACGAGGACCTCGCGGCGGTCGCCCGCTCGGTCCACCGGGCGGCGGCCGACCTGACGCGCGCACTCGACGCGCGGCGCCCGTCGGGCGCGCGGCCGGACGCCCGTCGCGCCGGCCCCGTGACGAACCCCTGACGTCGGGCGTGACGAACCCGTGACCCGCGGGTGATGGAGCCCTGACCCCACGCGCCTACCCTCCCCGTGTTCCGCGCCCGTGGCGAGGCGGGGCGGATTCGACCTTGAGGCCTCGCTCGTCCCACGCTCCAGGAGGGTGTCCCCCAACCATGAAAAACGTTCTTTTGCTCTGGATTGCAGGTTTGGTCCTGCTCGGTAGCGCGTCCGCGCAGACGTGCGACGCCTACGGCGAGTCCCCCATGCTCACCGAGCGCGTCGAGGCCGGCGACCTTCCGCCGGTCGGCGAGCGCCTCCCGAGCGACCCGATGGTGCTGACCGGTGCCGACGGCATCGGGACGTACGGCGGCGAGCTGCTCGACATCTACGACGGCAGCCGCCTCGCGGAGTTCCGCCAGTTCGGCTACCAGGGCCTCGTGCGCTGGAGCCCCGACGGCAGCGAGGTCGTCCCGAACATCGCCTCCGGGTGGGAGGTCTCCGAGGACGGCAGCTCGTACACGTTCACGCTGCGCGACGGTCTTCGCTGGAGCGACGGCCACCGGTTCACGACCGAGGACATCGCCTTCTACTTCGACGAGGTCGCCTTCGAGCCGTACAACTGCTGCAACGACTACCTCCTCGTCGACGGGCAGAAGCCGAACGTCGAGATCATCGACGACCTGACCTTCTCGCTCTCGTGGGACGCCCCCAACTCCACGCTGCTGCAGAACCTCTCCACCAGCTACGGCGTGCAGCTCACCCAGTTCGCCGCGCACTACCTCGAGCAGTTCTCGATGAAGAAGAACCCCGAGGCGGTCGAAGCGATCATGGCCGAGGACGGCTACGACGACTACAACGAGTGGTGGGCCGCGAACATCGGTCGCTACGGGCAGGACTCGGAGTACAACAACCCCGAGCGCCCGCTCATGACGCCGTGGATCCCCACCGCGTCGTTCATCGGTGAGGAGCGCTTCACCTTCGAGCGCAACCCGTACTTCTTCAAGGTCGACGAGGACTGCAACCAGCTGCCCTACGTCGACCAGCGCACCTGGAGCCTCACGCCCGACGAAGAGGTCCGCGTGCTCCGCACGATGGAGGGGCAGGACCACTTCTGCCGCCGCGACGTCTGCCAGCCCTCGAACAAGGCGGTCCTCTTCGACGCGCAGGACCAGGGCGAGTACCGCTTCATCGACGTCGTCAACTCCGACCACAACCACATGCTGCTGCACGTCAAGTACACGCACGACCTGACCGAGCGCGCCGAGCTCTTCCAGGAGAAGGACTTCCGCGTCGGGCTGTCGCTCGCCATGGACCGCCAGAACGTCATCGACACCGTGTACGTCGGCCAGGGCACGCCGCACCAGATGGCGCCGCGCTCCGGCCCGTTCTACAACGAGCAGCTCGCCACGCAGTTCACCGAGCACGACCCCGAGCGCGCCGCGGAGCACCTCGACCGCGTCCTGCCCGAGAAGGACGCCGACGGCATGCGCCTCCTGAACGGCGAGCCGTTCACCTTCAACGTCCTCGTCAACACCGGCTTCCGTCCCGACTGGGCCGACGTCATGCAGCTCATCGAGCGCGACTGGGAAGCGGTCGGCCTGGACGTCAACGTCATCGCCGGTAGCGACGAGTTCTCCCGCTCCGCCCGCCAGGGCAACGACGTCGACGCGTACGTCTGGGCCGGCGAGAACGGCACCGGTCAGCTGCCGATCCTCGCGGCCGACGAGTACGTGCCCGAAGCCGCCTACGGCTGGTACGCCTGGGGTGCGGAAAACGTCTTCGGCACCGAGCCCTCGAACCCCGTCGTCACGCCCCCCAGCGACATCCAGCGCATGATCGAACTCGTCTCCCTCATCCCGACCGCCCCGTCGGACGAGGTGCAGACCGAGCGCATGGAGGAGCTGCTGCAACTCCACGCCGACGGTCTCTGGGTCCTCGGTCTCGCGATGCCCGAGGGCGACTACCGCGTCGTGAACGACGACCTCCGCAACGTGCCCGACCCCGTCATCGGCGGCTGGCTGTACCCCGGCCCCGGGCCGGCCAACTT
This sequence comes from Trueperaceae bacterium, assembly GCA_031581195.1. Taxonomy (NCBI): domain Bacteria; kingdom Thermotogati; phylum Deinococcota; class Deinococci; order Trueperales; family Trueperaceae; species Trueperaceae bacterium. Next base: position 49,088 of record JAVLCF010000001.1, read on the forward strand.
CGAGACGTTCTACTTCGGCGACTGAGCCGAGGGACGTCCCCCCGACCCCCCGCCCGACCGACCCCACGGCGCCTCCGCGCGCCGTGGGGTCGCCCCCACGAAGCGAGGCCCCATGACGAGCTACCTCGTGCGCCGCCTGTTGTACATGATCCCGACGCTGTTCGCGGTGTCGATCGTGGCGTTCGCCGTCATCACGCTCCCCCCCGGCGACTACGCCGACACGTACGTGCTCGCCGCCCGCCAGAGCGGCCAGGTCGTCACGCCGGAGGAGGAGCAGCGCATCCGCGCCTTCTACAAGCTCGACCGCCCGTGGATCGTGCAGTACTGGGACTGGGCGTCGGGCATCGTCACGCGCGGCGACTTCGGGTTCTCCTTCCAGTGGGACCTCCCGGTCAACGAACTCATTTGGCCGCGCCTCGCCATGACGTTCGTCGTCTCCTTCTCGAGCCTCCTGCTGGTGTGGATCGTGGCGATCCCCATCGGCGTGTACTCCGCCGTTCGGCAGTACTCGATCGGCGACATGCTCGCGACGATCCTCGGCTTCATCGGCCTCGCCATCCCCAATTTTCTCTTTGCGCTCGTGCTCATGTACGTCTCGTTCCGCTATTTCGGTACCAGCGTCGGGGGGTTGTTCTCCCCCGAGTACGTCAACGCCCCCTGGTCGCTCGCCAAACTCGGCGACTTCCTCTCCAAGTTGTGGCTCCCGATGGTCGTCCTCGGCACCGCCGGCACCGCCGGGTTGATCCGCGTCGTGCGCGCGAACCTGCTCGACGAACTCAAGAAGCCCTACGTCGTCACCGCCCGCGCGAAGGGCCTCCGCGAGCGCGAAGCGATCCGCAAGTACCCGCTCCGGATCGCGCTCAACCCCTTCGTCAGTAGCCTCAACGACGTGTTCGTGCAGATGGTGTCGGGCGCGACGATCGTCTCGGTGGTCCTGAGTCTGCAGACCACCGGCCCCCTCCTCCTCGAGGCGCTCCGCGCCGAGGACATGTACCTCGCGGGGAGCTTCGTGATGATGTTGAGCGTCCTCACCGTCGTCGGGACGCTCGTCTCCGACCTGCTGCTCGCGTGGCTCGACCCGAGGATCCGCTACCGATGACGGGCGCCCACCCCACGCCCGACGCGGGCGCCCCCGCCCCCCGCGTCGTCACCCCCACCCAGCTGGTGTGGCGACGGTTCCGACGGCACCGCCTCGCGATGGTCGGCGCGGTCCTGACGGTCGCGCTGTACGTCGGCGCGGCCTTCGCTCCGTTCCTCGCACCGTTCGGTCCGAACGAGTACCAGTCGTCCTACACGTACGCGCCCCCCCAGCCGGTGCACTGGCTCCGGACCGACGACGACGGACGCCGCATCTTCGGGCCCTACGTGTACGGCCTCGAGGTGAGCATCGACTACGACTCCGGTCGGCGCGTGTTCGAGACCGACGAGGAGACGGTCGTGCCCATTCGGTTCTTCCCCCGCGGCGCGGAGTACGAACTGTTCGGCTTCCTCCCCGCCGACCGCCACCTGTTCGGACCCGCCGTTCCCGACCAGCCGATGTACCTCACCGGCGCCGACCGGCTGGGGCGCGACATGTTCTCGCGGACCCTGATCGGTGCGCAGGTGTCGCTCTCCGTCGGGTTGGTCGGCGTCGCCGCCAGCCTCGTGCTCGGCCTGATCTTCGGGGGGCTCTCGGGGTACTACGGCGGGGCGACCGACACCCTCATTCAGCGCGTCATCGAGTTCCTGCAGTCGATCCCCTCGATCCCCCTCTGGATCGGCCTGGCCGCCGCCCTGCCCAAGGACGTGAATCCGGTCCTGATCTACTTCTACATCACCCTCATCCTCTCCCTCATCGGTTGGACCGGGCTCGCCCGGGTGGTGCGGGGGCGGTTCCTGTCGCTCAAGAACGAGGACTTCGTGCGCGCCGCCCGCCTCGACGGCGCAGGCCCCTGGCGCGTGATGTTCCGCCACATGGTGCCGTCGTTCCTGTCGCACGTCATCGCGGCGGTCACGCTCGCCATCCCCGCCATGATCCTCGCCGAGACCGCCCTCAGCTTCCTCGGGCTCGGGCTTCGCCAACCGGTCATCAGTTGGGGCGTGCTGCTCCAGGAGGCGCAGAACATCCGCTCCGTCGCGACCGCCCCCTGGTTGTTCCTGCCCGGTGGGGCGGTCGTCGTCGCGGTGTTGTCCATGAACTTCCTCGGGGACGGCCTGCGCGACGCCGCCGATCCCTTCTCCTCGTCCTGACCCGCGAAAGGAACCCGCCATGGCCTACCGGTTCGAAGGCACCCTCACCCGCACCGACGAGCGCGTCACGCGCGTCTACCCGTTCGAGGTGCCCGAGGGGACGACGCACGTCAACGTCGCGCTGCGCTACGACCCCGTCCAGACCGAGGGCGCGACGCTGCCGCAACAGATCAGCATGTCCGTCTACGGGCCCCACGGGTGGGTCGCGGAGATCAACCGCCCCAGCGACCGGTTCGACGGCGGGACCGACATCGGGCCCGACCCGAGCCCCGGGACGCCCCCCAGCCACGTCGAGCCCGGACCGTGGCGGTTGTTCCTCTCCACCTACCGCATCGTCGACGTCATCGCGACGTTCGAGATCGACGTGACGTTCCGCAGCGAGGCCGACGTCCCCGCCCTCCCCGCGCCGCCGGCCCCGACCGACCCTACGGACCGCGGTCCCGGCTGGTACCGCGGGGACCTGCACGCCCACACGTGGCACAGCGACGGACGCTGGGACAGCCCCGCCCTGATCGACGACATGGCCGAGCGCGGGCTCGACTTCTGCACCCTCACCGACCACAACACCGTGACCGGCCTCCCGGAACACCTCCATCTCGCCCGCGACGGGATGCTCACGCTCGGTGGAAGCGAGATGTCGACGTTCCGCGGGCACATGCTGGCGCTCGGGGTGTACGAACGCATCGAGTGGCGCCGCCCCGACGGGACCCCCATCCCCGTCTCCGAGATCACCGACGCGATCCACGCCGCCGGTGGGATGGCGGTCATCTGCCACCCGATGAACCCCGGCGACCCCTGGTGCTGCGGGTGCCGGTGGGAACACCGCGACATGATGCCCGGCAACGCCGACGCCGTCGAGATCTGGAACGGGATCTGGGACGAGGAGACCCGCCAGGGGATCGCCCTCTGGCGCTCGTGGCTGGACGCGGGCCACCGGATCGTCGCCACGAGCGGCAGCGACCACCACGGCATGGCGCACCACCACGAGGCCGCGCGACGCCACCGCGTGGCGGCGAACGCCGTGTACGCCGACGCCTTCCACCGCGACGCGATCCTCGCGGCGTTGGCGCGGGGGCACAGTTACGTCACGGCCGGTCCGACGTTGGACCTCACCGCGGAGGACGCCGTCGCGGGCCGGACGTACCGCATGGGCGACGCCCTCGACGACGCGGGCGAGGTCGAGCTCACGGCCCGTTGGTCGGACGTGCCCGACGGCGCCGAGGTCACGTGGGTGCGCGACGGCGTGCGCGAACCGGCGGGCCGAGGCGCCGCGGGCGAAGCGCGCCGCGTCCTCGACCCGGCGGACGTCCGTTGGCTCACCCTGGAGGTCTGGGACGACGACGGCGCCTGGGCCATCAGCAACCCGGTTCATGGTCGACGCTGACGCCGTCCGCACGACGGAGGCGGGCGGGGCGCGCCCCGAACCGCTCCTCCGGGTCGAGGACCTCCGGACCGTCTTCCACACCGACGAGGGCGTGGTCGAGGCGGTCCGGGGCGCGTCGTTCCAGGTGGCGCGTGGCTCGACGCTCGGGATCGTCGGCGAGTCGGGGTGCGGCAAGTCGGTCGCGGCCCGCTCGATCCTGCAGCTCGTGCAGAGCCCCGGCCGGATCGAGGGGGGCCGCATCCTGCTGGACGGCGCCCGTGGGCCCGTCGACCTCGCCCGCCTCGAGCCGTACGGGCCGGAGATCCGGGCGGTGCGCGGCGACGACGTCGCGATGATCTTCCAGGAACCGATGTCGGCGCTGTCGCCGGTCCACACGATCGGGCAGCAGATCGTCGAAGCGATCCGCGTCCACCGCGACGTGACGGCGCGCGAGGCGCACGATCGCGCCGTCACGCTGCTCGAGCGGGTCCGCATGCCCGACCCCGAGGCGCGCATGAAGGCGTACACGTTCGAGCTGTCGGGGGGCATGCGGCAACGCGCGATGATCGCCATGGCGCTGGCCTGCGATCCGAAGGTGTTGATCGCCGACGAGCCGACCACCGCCCTCGACGTCACGACGCAGGCGACCATCCTCGACCTGCTTCGCGACCTGCAGGCGGAGAACGACATGGCGTTGATCCTGATCACGCACGATCTCGGGGTCGTCGCGGAGATGGCGGACGAGGTCGCGGTGATGTACCTCGGGCGCGTCGTGGAGTCGGGACCGGTGGACGCCCTCTTCGCCGCGCCCCGCCACCCGTACACGCAGGGCCTGCTGGCGTCGGTGCCGCGCATCGATCCGGAGCGTCGCCACCCGCGCCGAGCGATCCCGGGAAGCGTGCCCAGTGCCGCGACGCGCATCGAGGGCTGCGCCTTCGCCGCGCGGTGCGCGCACGCGATCCCCGGCCGGTGCGACGTCGAGCGCCCCGAACCCCGGGGGCTCGGGTCGGACCACGCGGTCGCCTGCCACCTGTACGACGAGAGCCTGGACGCGGTCCCGCCGGCCGCACCGAACGACGGAGCGGGCCCCCCCGATGGGCTCGCGCCCCCTCCCGCCCGGCCGGAACGAACGCCGGTGCGTCCCGACGCCCCGGTCGCCATGGAGGCGCGCGACGTCGACGTCCACTATCCGGTGGTCGGCGGGTGGCTGCGCCGCCGCGTCGGCACGGTGCGGGCGGTCGACGGCGTGTCGCTTCGGCTTCGGGTCGGGGAGACGGTCGGCCTCGTCGGCGAGTCGGGGAGCGGCAAGACCTCGTTCGCGCACGCCCTCGTGAGGCTGCACGCCCCGACCCGGGGGACGATCACGCTCCATCGCGAGGGCGCCCCCCCGCTCGACGTCGCCCGGGCCGACCGGGCGGCGGTGCGCGAGCTGCATCGCTCGGTCCGCATGGTGTTCCAGGACCCCTACGGCTCGCTGGACCCCCGCCTCCCCGTGCGCGAGGTGATCGGGGAGCCGATCGACCTCCTCACCGACCTGTCGCGCCGGGAGCGCGACGCACGCGTCGAGGCGCTCCTCGAGACGGTCGGCCTGTCGCCCGACGTCGCGACGCGCTACGTGCACGCCTTTAGCGGTGGGCAACGCCAACGCATCGGGATCGCGCGTGCCCTCGCGACCGACCCGAGCGTGGTGATCGCCGACGAACCGGTGTCGGCGTTGGACGTCTCGGTCCAGGCGCAGGTCCTCGACCTGCTCGAGCGGCTCGTCGCGGAGCGCGGCCTCACGATGCTGTTCGTGTCGCACGACCTCTCGGTCGTGTCCTCGTCGTGCGACCGCGTCGTGGTCCTGTACGCCGGCGAGATCGTCGAGGAGGCCGACAGCGTGACCCTCTACCGCGCGCCGAAGCACCCCTACACCGAAGCGTTGCTCGCCGCGGTGCCGGTCCCGTCGCCCGGCGCCGATCGCGACGCCCTTCCGCCGTTGCGCGGCGGGGTGCCCGACCCCGCCCACCGGCCGGCGGGCTGCGCCTTCGCGGCGCGGTGTCGGTACGCCACCGACGTCTGTCGGTCCGAGCGGCCGTCGCTACGCGAGGTCGGGGACGGCCGCGTCGCCTGCCATCACGCCGAGGATCTGGAGCTCGTCGGCGCCTGACGGTCGCGGAGGAACCGGGCGAGGCCCTCCAGGTCGTCGCTGTTGAGGAGGTCGACGCCCTCGTCGAGAAGGGTGCGCCAGACCGCGTCGCGGGCCGGTCCGGGACGGTCGGGGGTCGCCCAGAAGCGGAGGCGTTGGCCCTCGTCGCGTGCGGCGCGGACGGCGGCCCGCAGGCGCGCCAGGTCCTCGCTCGGCATCGGACCGTCACCCCGCCACGTCGTGAACCGGGTCCAGTCGGCCGAGACGGTCGGCATCGTCGCGACCGACCGGGGGGCCTCGAGGTCCGCGAGGCGCCCGTCGTAGCGGCAAACGCCGCCCGACCCGTGGAGGGTGGCGTACGGCGGGCGACGCCCGGTCAGGATCAGGTGGATGGGGCGCGCGTCGTCGCCGGGGCGGGCGACCCACGCGGCGTGCCGGGCGGCGAGCCGCTCGACGGCGCGGTGGGCGGGCGCCGCGCGGGTCTTGACGTCGACGTAGATCCACGTCGGGTCGTCCGCGGCGAGACGCGCGTCGCGGTAGGCCTGCACGAGCGGCGTCAGGTAGAGGCGGTCCAGGGTCCGGCCCGGGCGGAGGTCCTGGGGATCGTGCGCGACGAGGAGCCGCCCGGCCAGGTACCAGACGTCGAGCTCGACGTGCCGGACGCCCAGCTCGAGGGCGTCGAGCAGGGGGCGGTCGTGCTCGTCGTCGCGGTGCGCGAAGGCGTGCGCGAGGGGGGCGTTCACGTGGGCCTCCCGTCGTCGGGACCGGGGTCGACGCGGACGCGGCGGTCCTCGAGGTAGGCGCGTTCGGCGGCGAGGCAGACGCGCAGGACGGCGAGGGCGTGGTCGATCCCCGGATCGGGGGGCCGTCCGTCGCGGACCGCCCCGACGAACGCCTCGAGTTCCGCGCGGTACGCCGTTTCGAAGCGCTCCAGGAACCACGGGACGAAGTCGGTCTCCGTGCGGCCCTCGTGATGCAGCACGAAGCCGTCGAGGCGGTCGTCGCGCACGACGCCCTTCCCGCGACTCCCGGCCACCTCGAGGCTGGTTTCGTAGCCGTACCCGCTGCGCAAGCGGTCGTCGATCGTGCCGAGCGCGCCGTTGGCGAAGCGGAGCGAGAGACTGATCGTGTCCGGTTTTCCGAGGTCCTCGAAGCGCGGATCGAGGACGCTGGCGGCCCGCGTGAACACCTCCGCGACCGGTCCGAACGTCGCGAGGGCCAGGTCGACGTCGTGACTGAGGGTGTCGTGGAAGATGCCGGCCGCCGACGCCATCGTGGCGTAGTCGGGGCCGTAGGGATCGAACGTGGTGGAGCGGAACGTCTCCAGCGTCCCGAGCGACCCGTCGCGCGCGGCGCTCAGCAGGCGGGCGATGCCGCGGTCGTACCGCCGCTGGAAGCCGATCTGGAAGGGGACGCCCGCCGCATGGACCGCGTCGCGCGCCCGCTCGGCGTCGGCGAGGTCGGTCGCGAGCGGTTTCTCGCAGAAGATCGCCTGCCCCGCCGTCGCGGCGCGCTCGATCAGGGCGGGGTGCGTCGCGGCGGGGGTGGCCAGCACGACGGCGTCGACGTCGTCGCCGAAGGCGTCGTCGAGCGCCGTGCCGGCGCGCGCCCCCGGGACGGGGGCGGCGGCGCGCGTCGCGGCGTCGAGGGAGGCGTCGACGACGACGGTGAGCGACGCTCCGGGGAGGCGCGCGAGGGTGTCGGCGTGGAAGGCGCCCATGAAGCCGGCGCCGACGAGGGCGACGCGGAGGGGGGCGTCGGTGGGGGGGCGCGCCCCGCTCATGGGGGTCCTTCGAGGTCGACGGCGAGGGTCACGACGCCTGCGGCGGGGAGGACCAGCGACACCTGGTCGCCGTGGATCGGGACGTCGTCGAGCGGGGTCTCGTCGAGGCGCACGCGGCGACACCGGCGGATGGGGGCGGGGGCGCGAAGCGCGCCCTCGGCCGGGGTTTCGGCGGCGTTGTAGAGGCGAACGACGTACGTCGAGCGGCTCGCCCCGAGCGGGCCGTCGGGGGCCGCGTGCGTGAGCGTCGAGAGGGTCAGCGGCGGATCGAGGGTCCAGCCGGCCGCCGGGTCGTGCCCCGCGCCGGCGCCCGAACGGGGGCCGTGGGGGGCGGCCGGCGCGGCGTCCGTGGGGGGGACCGGGAGGGCGACGGGGGGTGCGACGAAGCGGTCGGCGACGCGCGTGAGGCGGGCGGCGTCGCCGGCCTCGAACGGTGCGATCGCGAGGTGCGCGGTGAACGGGCCCCGCTCCTGCGCTCCGGGGGTCGCGAGGGCGGGGCCGGCGCCCTCGGGCCGGGTCTCGAGGTCGTCGCGCGACAACCAACCGACGGCCCGCAGCAGGGTCACGGCGAGCGTCGTCCCGTCGTCGTGACGGATCGCTTCGACCTCGGGCAGGCCGCGCACGAGGAGGGCGAGCCCGCGCGGGGCGTCGTCGAGCGCGGCGAAGCGGCGGACGGGGTGCGTGCGGGTCGGGCGCTGGTACCAGCCGGTCGCCTCCGGGGGGTCGAGGGGGCGACGGAGGACCGCCCAGTGGCCGTCGCGGAGCACCGTGTCGCTCGCGAGGTCGGTCTCGAGGTGGAGGCGGAGGCGGTGGTCGTCGGCGGGATTGTCGAGCGCGACGTCGACGTGAACGGCGTCCTCGAAGGCATCGAGGTGCAGCGTCGTGTGGGCGTGCAGGGTGGCGGTCCCCACGGGGGTGCGGCGGTCGTCGGCGAGGCGCGCGGGCAGCGCGAGGGCGTGCCGGAGGACGACGCTCGCGCGGAGCGGCCCCCGCTCGAGGAGCTCGGGCTCGCCGACGACGGCGGCGATGCGCGGGGCGTCCCCAGGGACCGGGGAGGCGTCGTACGTGTCGCCGGCGTCGGCGACGTCCTCGAGGCGGAGCCGGAGGGCGTAGGCGGCGCCGGTGGCGTGATCGCGGAGGTGGAGTTCGCCTTCGGCGCGGACGTGCAGCGTCAGGGCCCCGTTTCGCAGCGTGAGGGTACCGGCGTCGTCGGGGTCGCCCGGCCCGCCCGTCACCGTGTCGGGGGCGTCCGGCGGGCGCTCGGGGGCCGGATCGTCTCGCACGTCGATCGGTGCGAGGCCGAGGGGCGTGAGCGGCGTCGCGACGCGCATCGTGACGTGCTCGACCGCGTCGTCGCGGCGGCCGGGGGCGGTGCCGGGGGCGGCGTGGCGTTGGTGCGGGAGCGGGCGTCCCGCCCCGTCTCGGGGCGTAACCCGGTCGGCGCGACCGGCCGCCACGTCGAGGGTCACCTCGACGGTGCCCCATCCGGACGTCGGGCTGGGCGCGAACACCGCCCAGCGTCGGGCGTCGCGTTCGGGGGTCAGGTGGGCGACGGCCCGCTCGACGACGGCGTCGGCGAGCCGTTCCGCCGCGTCGAAGCGGGCGTGCATGGCGTCCGCCACGCCGTCGACGGAACAGCCGCAGATGGAGTCGTGGGGGTGGTTGAGCAGGAGGGTGCGCCAGGCCTCGCGGAGCGCGACGTCGTCGTCGGGTCCGCCCGCGGCGCGCGAGCGCGCGAGGAGGGGGCCGGCGTAGCGTTCGAGGTGGGTTTCGACGGCGTGGTTGCGCTGCTTGAGCGGCATGCGCGTCGACCAGACGCCGGAGAGGACGTGGTGGTAGCGCCCCCAACGCAGTTCGCCCTGGTGGACCGCCGAGACGTCGTGGTCGCGTCGGACCGCGGCTGCGTACGTCTCGAGGTCGTCGTGCACGACGTCGAGCTCGGGGTGGTGCGCCCGCAGGTCGTCGAGGACGTCGGGAAGCGTCGCTTGGGGGAAGAGGTGGTCGGTGCCGTTGAGGAGGAGCAGGTGGGGGCCGTTGGCGTGCGCGTCGAGGCCGCCGTCGAGGCGCTCGATGGCGCTGCGGAGCCAGGCGTCCGGGACGTCGCTGGTGCCTTCGCCGAACAGGACGGCGCGGACGTGGCGTCGCGCCCGGTCGAGGTCGAGGGGGTCGCGGTAGCCGACGTCGCCGTGCCCGACCGCGGCGACCGACGAGTAGGTCCCGACGAGGTGGAGGGCGAGGACCTCGTGCGTACCGTCCGGACTGCGCCAGGTGAATTCGCTGCCGAGCGCCTCCGCTTCGTCGCCGAACCCGCGTTGCAGGGCGACGGCGTCGAGACCGAAGCCGCGCACGAGCGTCGGGAGGTGCGCGACGTGCCCGAACGCGTCGGGCGTGTACGCCACCGGGAGGGCGGCCCCGAAGGTGCGGGCGGTGCGCACGCCCCACGCCAGGTTCGCGACGAGCGCTTCGGGGCTCACGAGGAACTCGTCGGCGAGGACGTACCAGGGGCCGACGTGGAGGCGGCCGGCGCGGACGTGGCGCTCGAGGCGTTCGCGGAGGTCGGGGCGGACGGCGAGGACGTCGTCGAGCACGACCGATTGGCCGTCGAGGGTGAACGACGGGTAGCGGCCCGCGTCGTCGTCGAGGAGGTCGAGGATCGCTTCGGTGACGTCCCCCAGGCGGAGCTGGAACGCCTCGAAGGGGCGGTACCACTCGCGATCCCAGTGCGTGTGGGGCACGACGTGCACCGTGCGGGTGGGGGTGGCGTCGGGCATGGCGGGCATGCTGGCACGCGGGCGTCAGGGGCGTGTGGCGTTGCCAGGGTCGCAACGCGGCGCCGTCGGAGGGGCTCCGGGTATCGTGGACGCGCGTCCAGGAGGTCCGCCGTGCCCCTCAGCCCCGATCGCATCGCCAACGCCCCGTGCTCGTGGGGGGTCGTGGGTCGCGAGGGGGTGAGCGTGTCCGGCCTGCGGATGTTGGACGAGCTGGTCGAGAGCGGGTACCGCGGGACGGAGTTGGGCGATCCGGGGTTCCTTCCGTCCGATCCCGACGCGTTGCGCGCCGCCCTGCAGGGCCGGGGATTGACCCTCTTGGGGGGCTACGTGCCCCTCGACCTCGCGGCGACGCGCTTCGACGCGGACGCGCGCGACGCGGTGCTGCGCGTCGCGCGGCTGTTGGCCGCCGCCGAGCGGGGGCCTCGCCGGCCGATCGTGGTGATCGCCGATCGGGACGGTCTCGATCCGCAGCGGCTCGCGCGGGCGGGCCGGCTGACGCCGGCGGAGGCGACGCCGGAGCGGACCCTGGCGCGGTTCGGTGCGCGCCTCGAGGCGATCGCCGACGCGACGTTCGAGGCGACGGGGTTGCGGGTGGCGCTGCACCCGCACGTCGCGAGTCGGATCGAGTTGCCCGAGGAGACGGCGGCGGTGCTCGCGGCCAGCGATCCCGCGAAGGTGGGCTTGGTCTTCGACACCGCGCACTACGTGTACGGCACCGGGCGCGACGATCCGGACGGCCGCCGGGTCTTCGAGGGCCTCGAGCGCTTCTGGGACCGCATCGCGACGATCCACGTCAAGGACTGCTCGCAGTCGGTCGCGGCCCGCGCGCGTCGGGAGGGCATGTCGTACGAGGCTGCGGTGGCGGGGGGCCTGTACGCGGAGCTGGGGGAGGGGTCGATCGACCTTCCGGCGGTGGTGGCGTGGCTGCATGCGCGGGGGTACGACGACTGGTTGACGGTGGAGCAGGACGTGCTGCCGGGCCTGGGGACGCCGCTCGCGAGCGCGACGCGGAACCACCGGCGCCTGCGGGCGTGGATCGAGGACGCCGCGGCGTCGGTGGACGTCCCTCCCCCGTCGAGCCGGTAGGCTGCGCGCGAGGAGGCCGCCATGGACGTACCCGAACCCGCTCAAGCCCTGTTGGATGCGCGCTACGAGGGCGCCTCGTGGACGCTGCTGCACGCCTGGATCAGCGAGGAGACGGTGCTCTGCATGGTCGCCGTCGCCGAGGACGCCTGCTTCGTGCCGGAGGACGACGCGTTCGACGTCGACCGGGTGCGGTTCGAGGCGCTGCAGCTGTTCGACACGATGCAGGACGGGTGGACCCTCGAGGAGGACACCGCCTTCGAGTTGGGGGACGTGTTCGGCGAGCTCGTGTCCGCCTACGAGGCGGCGGGGACCGACGCGTCGGACTCGCTGCAGAGCTGAGGGTCGCCGCCGTGCACGGACCACCGCGCCCCCGGACGGGATCGTCCGGGGGCGCGGTCGTGCGGCGGCGGCGTTCGGTTCAGGCGGGGGCGGGGGTGGCGCCGCTCGGGCGGGCGGGTGCGGCGCCGCCGGCGTCGGTCTCGAGGGTGGCGGCGGGGGCGCGCCGGAGGCGCAGGGCGTTGCCGACGACGAAGACGTCGGAGAGGCCCATGGCGGCCGCGGCGAGGATGGGCGAGAGCAGCACCCCGAGCGCGGGGTAGGCGACGCCGGCCGCGACGGGGATGAGCAGGACGTTGTAGGCGAACGCCCAGAACAGGTTCTGCTTGACGTTGTTCAGGGTGCGTTTCGAGATCTCGAAGGCGTTGACGACGCCGCGCACGTCGCCGGACATCAGGACGACGTCGCCGGCCTCGATGGCGACGTCGGTGCCGGTACCGATGGCGACGCCGACGTCGGCGGTGGCGAGCGCCGGGGCGTCGTTGACGCCGTCGCCGACGAAGGCGACGCGGCGCCCGTCGGCCTGCATCGCTTCGATCACCTCGACCTTGCCGTCGGGGAGGACGCCGGCGTGGACCTCGTCGATGCCGAGGTCGGCGGCGATGGCGCGGGCGGTGCGTTCGTCGTCGCCGCTGATCATGGCGACGCGCAGGCCGCGGGCGTGGAGGGCGGCGACCGCCTCGCGGCTCCCCGGCTTGAGGGGGTCGGCGACCGACGCGAGCCCGGCGAGGGCGCCGTCGACGGCGACGAGGAGCGGGGTGCGGCCCTCGCCCGCGAGGGCGTCGGCCCGCGCGGTCAGCGGCTCCACGTCGACGCCGCGTTCGCGCAGCAGACGGGCGTTGCCGACGGCGACCTCGCGTCCGCCCACGGTGGCGACGACGCCGCGCCCCGGGATCGCTTCGAAGGCGGTGGCGGTCGGGAGGCGTTCGTGGTCCTCCGCAGCGCCGCGGCGGACGGCGTCGGCGATCGGGTGTTCGCTGTTCGCTTCGGCGGCGGCGACGAGGGGGAGGAGCGCGTCCGGCTCCCACGGCCCGACGGTCTCGAGCGCGCCGAGGGCGGGGCGGCCCTCGGTGAGGGTGCCGGTCTTGTCGAGGGCGACCACGTCGCTGCGCGTGAGCGACTGGATCGCTTCGCCCTTGCGGTAGAGCACGCCGAGTTCCGCGCCGCGGCCGCTGCCGACCATGATGCTGATGGGGGTCGCGAGGCCCATGGCGCAGGGGCAGGCGATCAGCAGGACGGCGGTGGTGGCGACGAGGGCGTAGGTGAGGCGGGGTTCGGGCCCCACGAGCATCCAGACGACGAAGGTCGTCGCAGCGATCGCCAGGACGATGGGGACGAAGACCGCGACGATGCGGTCGGCGAGCGCCTGGATGGGGGGCTTGCCGGCTTGGGCGGCCTCGACCATGGCGACGATGCGGGCGAGGGCGGTGTCGGCGCCGACCGCGTCGGCGCGGACGCGCAGCGCGCCGCGCGTGTTGACCGTCCCGCCGGTGACGGTGTCGCCCGGTTGGACGGCGAGGGGCTCGGGTTCGCCGGTGAGCATCGAGGCGTCGACCCAGCTTTCGCCGCGCTCGACGGTGCCGTCGACGGGGATGCGTTCGCCGGGGCGGACGGCGACGACGTCGCCGGGCACGACGTCGGCGAGGGGCACCTCGGTCTCGCCGTCGCCGTCGACCCTGCGGGCGGTGTCGGGGCGCAGGTCGAGGAGGCTGCGGATGGCGTCGCTGGCGCGGCCCTTGCTGCGGTGCTCGAGCCAGCGCCCGAGGAGGATCAGCGTCACGATGGCGGCGGACGCCTCGTAGTAGACGTGGACGGTGCCCTCGGGGAGGATGCCGGGCAGGAACGTCGCGACGAGGCTGTAGCCGAAGGCGGCGGACGCGCCGATCATGACGAGGCTGTTCATGTCGGGGCTGCCGTGCCGCAACGCCGCCCAGCCGGGGCGGTAGAAGCGGCGTCCGGGGCCGAACAGGACCGGCGCGGTGAGCGCGAGTTGCAGCAGCCACATCGGGAGGCGGCCGACGCGCTCCATGAGCGCCGCTTCGGCGCCGGGGATCATCATCGGGCCCATCGAGACGAGCATGAGCGGGATCGTGAGGGCGGCGGCGAGGGTGACGTCGCGCTTCAGGGCGGCGTCCTCGGCGTCGTGCCGTTCGCGGCGGGCGGTGTCGGCGTCGCGCCCTTCGGCGTTCTCCGCGACGTCGTAGCCGGCGTCGCGGAGGGCGCCGACGACGTCGGCGTAGCCGCTGGCGTCGGGCAGCCAGCGGAGCGTGACGCGTTCGGAGGCGAGGTTCGCGTCGGCGTCGAGGACGCCGGGGAGCGCCGTGAGGCTCTTCTCGACGCGGGCGACGCAGTTGGCGCACGTCATGCCGGTGACGTCGAGCTCGAGGGTGCGTTCCTGGGGTTCGTAGCCGGCGTCGCGGACGCGCTGCAGGACGCTCTCGAGGTCGGTGACGGCGGGGTCGAAGGACACCTCGGCGCGTTCGGTGGCGAGGTTGACGGTGGCGTCGTCGACGCCGTCGGTCTTGCCGAGGGTGCGCTCGACGCGCGAGGAGCAGTTGGCGCAGGTCATGCCGTCGACGCCGAAGGCGATCGTGAGGCGTTCGGCGGCGGCGCCGGTGGGGGCGTCGGGGCGGAGGGGGGCGTCGGCCATCGTCAGCCTCCGTACTTGAGGGCGTCGAGGAGTTCGTCGACGATCGCGTCGGTGTCGCCGCGCTGGGCGGCGGTGGCGACGTGGTCGCGGACGTGGGCGCGCAGGACCTTGCCGCTGGTGGCGGCGAGGCCGCCCTGCAGGGCCTTGAGTTGCTTGAGGACGTCGACGCAGTAGACCGATTCGTCCTCGAGCATGCGGACGACGCCGTCGAGGTGCCCGCGGACGCTCTTGAGGCGCTGCAGGGCGTCGCGGCGGGTGGCGTCGTCGAGGTGGAGGCACGGGTCGACGCCGGGGGCGGGGCCCTGGGGGAGGGGGGTGCCGTCGGGTGCGGTGGGCGCGTCGGTGGGGGGGCGCGCGTCGGCGAGGTCGGGGGGGGTCACGTGGCGGGGCGGGCGGTGTAGCCCTCCTCCTGGACGGCGGCGACGAGGGCGGCGAGGTCGCCGCCGTCGACGCGGGCGCGGCCGGTCTCGAGGTCGACGTGGACCTCGGTGACGCCGTCGACGCCGGCGAGGGCGGTCTCGACGGCCTTGGTGCAGTGTCCGCAGGTCATGCCTTCGACGTGGAGGTCGATCATCGGTGCGCTCCTTTCGCCGTGCGCCTCGGCGCGCGGCCGGCCCGGGCCGGATCCCCTTGGGGGGACCCCCCGGGGGGTGGGGTAGGGCAAGGGTAGCCGGGCGCCCGCGCGTCGGTCAAGGGCCGGGGGGACCGATGACCGTCAGGCGGTCGCGGCGATCGCCTCCTCGACGTCGAAGAACGCCTCGACGACCTCGGGATCGAAGTGGCTTCCGGCGCCACGCCGGATCCGCGTCGCCGCCTCGTCGTGCGGCATCGCCGGCTTGTACGACCGCTCCGAGATCAACGCGTCGTAGACGTCGACGACCGCCATCAGGCGGGCCTCGACCGGGATCGCCTCGCCCGCGAGTCCCTCGGGGTACCCGCCGCCGTCGAAGCGCTCGTGGTGGCCGTAGACGAGGCGCTCGGCGCAGGTGAGGAAGCCGATCTCGCGCCCCACCTGCGCGCGGACGTCGGCGATCACGTCGCGGCCGATGCGGCAGTGCGCCTTCATCGCCTCGAACTCCCCGTCGGTCAACGTGTCGCGCTTCTTCAGGATGGCGTCGGGCACGCCGATCTTGCCGATGTCGTGCAGCGGCGCGGCGCGCGAGACGTCGTCGATCCACGTCTCCGTCACCGCGTCGTGCGACGGAGGCGCGGCCGTCCGCGCGACGTACGCGCGCGCCAACAGCCGCATCAGGCGGCCGGTCCGGGCGGTGTGCGAGCCCAGCTCGCTGCTGCGTTGGTCGGCGAGCGAGGCCATCGCCACCGTCAGGGCGTCCTGCGAGCGCAGCAGCGCCTCGTGGCGGTCGCGGACCGCGTCGTCGAGGCGCACGTTCTCCTCCGCGAGCCGGCGGTTGCGGTCGGCGAGCCGCGCCGCGATTCCGTCGAGCCCGCGCATCACGACGTCGAGGATCGCGGCGATGCCGAACGCCACCACGGGGGTCCGGATCACCGTCGCCTCGGCGTCGAAGGCCAGCAGGCCCACGAGGGTGCTCGCCAGGAAGCCGGCGGACAGCCACCGCGCGAGCGGCACCCGGAGCAGCAGGTAGGCGATGACGATGCCGGCGGTCACGAACGGCACCGACACGTCGCCGTTGACGCTCAACGCCCCGACGTACAGCGGCAGCGTCGCGACCGCCAGGACCTCCGCGTCGCGGCCCGCCACCTCGTCGCTGCGGCGCGCCCGCCACCAGCCGGCCACGACGACGAGGAGGGTCAGGCTGGGGAACAGGAACAGGATCGGTCGCTGCTCGCCGGCCGGCGCGAGGGCGTTGACGACCAGCATGGCGACCATGACCACCATGCCCATGAGCAGGACCGCCCGGTAGCCCGCCAGGCGGACCGAGCCTGCGCGGTGGGTCCGTGCGTCGGGGTGGGGGTCGTCGGGCGGCGACCCCTCGCGGGGCGCCGCGGCATGCCGGGCCATCGCGTTACCTTACCGCACTCGCGGAGGTCGCCACGGGCACGCGTCTCGACCGCTTCGGCGTCAGGTCGGTTGCAATGATGTGACGTCGTGTGCGGGGGCGGCCCCCCCCGACCCCACCCCACGGGCCCCGTACGCCCGCCGGCGCCGCGCGCGCCGCCCTGCGGTAGCCTCGAACGGGCGCGGCCCGCTCGCGGCCGCCGGGAGGTCCCCGTGCGCAGCGTTCCCGATCCCCCATCCCCCCGCTACGACGTCGCGGCGTGGAGCGTCGCGCAGGGCGCCCCCACCCCCGAGGACGCCGCCCGCGACGCCGCGATCTTCACCGTCGCCAACGGCTACGTCGGCATCCGCGGAGGCCTCGAGGAGGCCGACCCCGACGCCCCCGACCCCGCCCGCGCCGCGACGTTCCTCAACGGCGTCTTCGAACGCTGGACCCCGCACTACCCCGAGGACGCCTACGGCCTCGCGCGCCACGGCCAAACGATGCTCGTCGTCCCCGCCGCCCACCGCGTCGCCCTCCACGTCGACGGCGTCCCCTTGGACGCCCGCGACCCGCGCGCCTCCGACGTCGGCCGCACCCTCGACCTGCGCGCCGGCACCCTCCGGCGACGCTACCGCTGGACGACCGACGACGGCGCCCGCCTCGACGTGCGCACCACCCGCGTCGTCTCCCTCGTCCACCGCCACCGCTTCGCGCTCCGCGTCGAGATCGCCGCCCTCGACCGCGGGCACGACGTCACCCTCGCCGTCGCCCTCGACGGACGCGTCCACAACGCCGCCGGCGGCGACGACCCGCGCGTCGGCAACGCCCTCCGCGGCCAGGTCCTCCAACCGGTCCGCCACGCCGCCACGCCCACCGCCGACGGCCCGCGGTTGGCCCTGCAGATGCGCGCCCCCGCCAGCGGCATGGAGCTCGCCGTCGCCCTCGCCCCCACCCTCCACGCCGGCGGGGCCCCCGACGCGACCTGGACGCACCACGCCGAACCGCTCCGCGTCGCCGCGACCGCCGCCGCCCGCCTGACGCCCGACGCCCCCCTCACGCTGGACGCCCCCGGCGTCTACGTCGACGCCCGCGACGTCGACCCCGACGGCGACCCCTCCGACGCCCTCGCGGCGCGCACCGACGCGGCGCTCTCCGCCGCGACCGCAAACGGCGTCGACGCCCTCCTCGACGCCCAACGGCGCGAACTCGACGCCTTCTGGGCGGACGCCGACGTCGAGATCGAGGGCGACCCTGCCGCCACCCAGGCGCTGCGCTACGGCCTGTTCCAGATGCGCCAGGGCGCCGCCCGCGACGGCCGCGCCAACCTCCCCGCCAAGGCGCTCTCCGGCGAGGGGTACGAGGGCCACACCTTCTGGGACACCGAGGCGTACGCCCTCCCGGTCCTCCAGCACGTCGACCCCGCCGCCGCCCGCGCCCTGCTCGAGAACCGCATCGCGATGCTCGACGCCGCCCGCGCCCGCGCCCAGGCCCTCCACCACCGCGGCGCCCTGTTCGCCTGGCGCACCATCGCCGGCGAGGAGGCCAGCGCCTACTTCCCCGCCGGCAGCGCCCAACGCCACCTCGGCGCCGACGTCGTGCACGCCCTCGCCCAGTACCTCGAGGCGACCGGCGACGACGACCTCCCCTGGGCCGGCGGGGCGGACCTCGCCACCGAGGTCGCGCGCGCCTACCTCTCCCTCGGGCACTGGGGGCGCGACGGGCGCTTCCACCTCTTCACCGTCACCGGCCCCGACGAGTACGCCGCCCTCGTCGACGACAACCACTACACCAACCGCATGGCGCAGCACGCGCTGCGCGTCGCCGCCGACCTCGTCGACCGCCTCGCCGACGCCGACCCCCCGCGCTTCGACGCGCTCGCGACGCGCCTCGCCCTGACCGACGACGAGCCCGCCGCCTGGCGCGCCGCCGCCGACGCGATGCACCTCCCCGTCGACGCCACGACCGGCGTCACCCCGCAGGACGCCCACTTCCTCGACCGGCCCGAATGGCCGTGGGACGACGTCCCCGCCGACCGCTACCCGCTGCTCCTGCACTACCACCCGCTCGACATCTACCGCCACCAGGTCCTCAAGCAGGCCGACGTGCTCCTCGCCCACCTGCAGCTCGGCGGCGTGCGCCGCACGCAACGCCGACGCGACGAGGCGTACTACCTCCCCCGCACCAGCCACGACTCGTCG
Source organism: Trueperaceae bacterium (assembly GCA_031581195.1). Classification (NCBI taxonomy): domain Bacteria; kingdom Thermotogati; phylum Deinococcota; class Deinococci; order Trueperales; family Trueperaceae; species Trueperaceae bacterium. The sequence goes on from JAVLCF010000001.1 coordinate 67,593, forward strand.
CTCTCGCCCTTCGCGCACGCCATCCACGCCGCCTGGTTGGGACGGCCCGACGACGCCGCCGCCCTCTACCGCGCCACCGCCCGCACCGACCTCGACGACCTCCACGGCAACACCGCCGACGGCCTCCACCTCGCCGCGATGGCCGGCACCTGGCGCGCCACCCTCGAGGGGTTCGGCGGCCTGACCCGCCACGGCGGCCGCCTCGCCTTCCACCCCCGCCTCCCCCGCGGCTGGGAGGCGATCCGCGCCCGCCTCCGCTGGCGCGGCACCCGCCTCGAGGTCCGCCTGGGCCGCACCACCACGACGTACCGCCACCTGGACGGCCCCGACCTGACCCTCCACCACCGCGGCGAACCGATCGCGCTGCCCGCGGGGGCGGTCGTCGAGCGCTCCAGCCGCCCGCGACTGCGCGGCGTCGCCTTCGACCTCGACGGCGTCCTCACCGACAGCGCCGAGCACCACTACCAGGCCTGGAAGGCGCTCGCCGACGCCCTCGGGATCCCCTTCGACCGCGCCGCCAACGAGGCGCTGCGCGGCGTGCCCCGCATGGCGTCGCTCGACGCGATCCTCGCGCGCGGCGACCGGACCCTGGACGACGCGGAGAAGGCGGCGCTCGCCGAACGCAAGAACGCCGACTACGTCCGCCGCCTCGAGGCGGTCGGGCCCGACGACCTGCTCCCCGGCATCGCCGACCTCCTCGACGCCCTCGCGGGCGCCGGCGTCCGCCTCGCCGTCGCCTCCTCCAGCCGCAACGCCCCCACCCTCCTCGAGCGCCTCGGGATCGCGGACCGCTTCGACGCCGTCGTCGACCCCGCCACCGTGCGCTTCGGCAAGCCCGACCCCGAGATCTTCGAGGCCGCCGCCGACGCCCTGGCGCTGGACGTCGAGGACGTCGTCGGCGTCGAGGACGCCCAGGCGGGCGTCGCCGCCATCCGCGGTGCCGGCATGCCCGCCGTCGGGGTCGGCGACGCCACGGCGCTCGCCGCCGCCGACGTCGTCGTCCCCGACACGCGCCACCTCCACCTCGACGTCCTCGAGGCCGCCGTCGCCCGGCGCGCCGCGTCGGGCGACGCGTGACGCCCGCCCTCGTTCGCGCCATCGGCGAC
>JAVLCF010000002.1 GCA_031581195.1 Trueperaceae bacterium
AGAAGGTGCGCGAGTTCGTGCTGGAGGCGCACGCCCTGCGCGTCCCGACGGTGCGGATCCTGCACGGCAAGGGGACCGGCGCGCTGCGGGACGCGGTCCGGGAGACGCTGCGGGGGGAGGCGCGGGTCGCGCGGTACGAGGATGCGGTCCCCTACGAGGGGGGGCACGGCGTGACGGTGGCGCACCTGGACGTGTGACGCGGGGTGCGGGCCGGGGTAGCCTGGCGGCGTGAGCCAGATGCGCCCCCGCGCCGTGGTGTTCGACCTCGACGGCACCCTGATCGACAGCCTGCCCGACATCGTCGCCAGCTTCCGGGCGGCGTTCGTGGATCGGGGCCTGCCCGCCCCGCGTGCGGGGGCCGTGCGCGCCGAGGTGGGGCGGCCGCTGGAGGCGATGATCGCGGCGTTCGCGCCGGACCGGGTGGCGGACGTCGCGGCGGCGTACCGGCGGATCTACCCCGAGCGGTTCCTGGACACCACCGCGCCGTTCCCGGGGGCGCTCGAGACGCTGGCGGCCCTGCGGGCGCGGGGGCTGCGCACGGCGGTGGCGACGACGAAGCGGACGGCGATGGCGCGCGACCTGGTGGAGGCGGTGGGGTTGGCGCCGTACCTGGATCACGTGCAGGGGACCGACGACCTGCCGGCGAAGCCGGCGCCGGACGTCGTGTGGGCGGCGTTGCGGGCGGTGGCGGCGGAGGGGACGTGGATGGTGGGGGATACGGTGCACGACCTCGAGGCGGGGCGGGCGGCGGGGTTGGCGACGTACGGCGTGACGTGGGGGACGCACGACGCCGCGACGTTGCGGACGGCGGCACCGGACGCGCTCGAGCCGGACCTCGCGGCGCTCGTGACGCGGCTGGGGTGACGCCCCCGCGCACGGGGGTGGGGCGGGTCGGCGGGTATCGTTGCGCATGAGCACACGCGAAACGCAGTACGTGATCGACGCCTTGGCGGAGGACTCCTGGCGGATGTTCCGCATCCTGGGCGAGTTCGCCCAGGGGTTCGAGGCGATGGCGGACGTCGGCAAGGCGGTGACGGTGTTCGGCTCGTCGCGCCTCGCGGCGGACGGGGAGGCGTACGCCAAGGCGCGTCGCCTGGCCGAGGCGTTGGCGGGGCAGGGGTACGCGGTGTTGACCGGTGGGGGGCCGGGCATCATGGAGGCCGCGAACCGGGGGGCGTTCGAGGCGGGCGGCCGGTCGGTGGGGGTGAACATCACCCTCCCGCACGAGCAGAGTCCGAACCGCTTCCAGACCGACGCGCTGGACTTCACGTACTTCTTCGTGCGCAAGGTGATGCTGGTGAAGTACGCGACGGCGTTCGTGGCGTTCCCGGGGGGGTTCGGCACGATCGACGAGCTGTTCGAGGCGCTGACGTTGATTCAGACGCTGAAGATCAAGCCGTTCCCGGTGTACCTGGTCGACGTCGCCTACTGGCAGGGGTTGGTGGAGTGGATGGAGGCCACGCTGGTGCGCGAGGGCACGATTCACGCGCGCGACCTGCAGCTGTTCCAGCTGGTGGACGACGTCGCGGAGATCCCGGCGGCGATCGAGGCGTACTACCGAAGCGAGACGCGTGCGGGGTTCGACGTACCGAACGGGCGGGACGTGCCGGGCGACGGCGACTGAGCGGCCCCGCAAGGAATCCTCGGCCTGTCGCTTGGAAAACTTGACACGCTCACACTAAGGTTTTATCTTGGTGGGGAACGGCGACGGGGGTCCGCCCCCGCGCCCACACCACCTTCGAGGAGGGATTCCATGGCACTCGTCCGCATGCAGACCCCCCGCACCCTGACCCGCGACCCGATGTTCGACGCCGTCGACCGGCTCTTCGACCTCGCGCAGGGCGCCGCCGCGCCGGCCGCCGCCGGCCCCGACGTCCCGACCGACCTCTACGAGACCGACGAGGCGTGGGTCCTCGAGATGGCCGTCCCCGGCCTCGCCGCCGACGACCTCGACGTCGCCCTCGAGAACCGCGACCTGACCGTCCGCGCCGACCTGCCCGCCCACGAGGGCGAGGACCGCCGCTACTGGCGGCGCGGCCTCCCGCGCGGCACCGTCAGCCGCACCTTCCGCCTCCCCGACGGCGTCGACGCCGACGCGGTCGCGGCCCGCGTCCACGACGGCCTGCTGACGCTCACGCTGCCCAAGGCGCACGAAGCGAAGGTCAAGAAGATCGCCATCGACGCCAACTGAGCGGCGTCCTCGCCCCACGACGACGCGCGGCGGGCCGAAGCCCGCCGCGCGTCCGCGTCCGGGTCGTGCGCGACGCCTCAGAAGGTCAGGCCGCCGTCGGTGAACGGCGGCAACGCGTCGAGCCCGAACACCTGCGCCGCGACCGCGTAGATCTCCGGCGGCTCCATGCCCGCCCCCAGGTACGTGTCGTCCCGCCAGATCTCGACGTGCGGGTGCGGACCCGCCTCGGTCCCCGCCGCCGCCTCCGACGTCCCGGAGTTCCCGGTGAAGCCGACCGTCGCCCCCTGCGCCACGCGCGCACCCTCGACGACGCCCTCGGCGACGCCGGACAGGTGCGCGTAGCGGCTGACGAACCCGCCCGCGTGGCGGATCCACACCTGCCGCCCCCGCAAGGCGTCCAGCACGTCGGGCGGCGTCGTCAGCGACGACGTCGCCTCCTCGATCAACGCGTCGTAGCGCGCCTGCGTGAGCGGCGCGTAGTCGACGTCCGCCCGGATCACCGTTCCCGCCGCCACCGCCCGCTGCGGCGTGCCGTAGGCGATCTCGACGCTCACCGTCCCGTCGTAGAAATCGAAGCCCTCGTGCGTCCCGTTGCGGTAGCGGCGCGGCGCCCCCGGCAGGTGGCTCGCGCGCGACGACAGCGTCGCGCCGTCGATCGGCACGACGTACATCGACGGCCAGCCCTCCGCGAAGGGCGCCCCGCCCCGCAGCTCCGCGATCGCGTCGAAGCCGTCGCTCAGCTCCACCAGGCGCCCGTACAGCCCGCTCCCCCGCACCGGCGGGTGGTCGGCCGCCAGGTCCACCGCCCGCACGCCGTCGGCGTCGCGGACGTGCGGGTCCGCCCCGGCGTTCAGCAGCAACAGCGCCGTCGAGGCGCTCGGGGCGGCGTCCGCGGCGAACATCAACGCCGTCCAGCCCCCCGCCGACCGCGCGTTCACGTCCGCGCCCGCCGCCAGCAGCCGCCGCACCACGTCGTCGTGCCCCGCCGCCGCCGCCCGCATCAACGGCGTCCGCCCGAAGGCGTCCGTCGCCGACGTCGGTGCGCCCGCCGCCAGCGCCGCATCCACCTCCGACGGGACGCCCGCGTCCGACGCGCTCAGCAGCACCGTCGCCGGCGCCGGCGGCGCCTCGGCCTCCGCGCCACCCCCCCTCGAGGCGGCGAACCACCCGACGACCCCCAAGATCCCCACGACCACCATCGCGGCCACGATGCGCATCATGCCCGCAGGCTACCCCGACCGACCGCCGTACGCCGCGTCCCCGCGGAAGCGGTAGCCTCGCGGGCGTGCGTCGCCCCGCCCGCCCCCTCCCGATCCGCGAACTGCGCGACCTGCTGGCCCTCGCCGGCCCCCTGATCGCCGCCCAACTCGCGCAGATCGGCATGAACACCGTCGACACCGTCATGGCCGGCCGCCTCGGTCCCGACGCGCTCGCCGGCATCGCGCTGGGGGGCGTGGTGTACCAAAGCACCCTCATCCTCGGCATGGGCGTCCTCTTCGCCGTCGCCCCCCTCGTCTCCGGCGCGCTCGGCGCGGACCGCCCCGACCGGGCCGGCCGCACCGCCCGCCAAGGCCTGTGGCTGGCGCTGCTGCTCGGCGTCCCGATCACGCTCGGCCTCCGCGAGGTCGGTCCGCTGCTGCAGCACCTCGGGCAGGACCCCGACACCGCCGCCCTCGCCGGCGGTTACCTCGGGACCGTCGCCTTCGGCTACCTCCCCGCCCTCGCCCTCGTCGCGGCCCGCGGGTTCCTCGAGGGGATCGGCGACGCCCGCCCGATCATGGTCACCCTGATCCTCGGGATCGGCGCGAACGTCGTCGCGAACGACGCCCTCATGTTCGGCCGCTACGGCCTGCCCGCCCTCGGTCTCGTCGGGACCGGCGTCGCCACCGCCCTCGTCTACACCGCCATGGCGACCGCCCTCCTCGCCTACGTCGCCCTCCGCCACCCCCGCTACCGCGTCCTGCGCGGCCTCCGCCGGCCCGACCCCGGCGTGCTCCGCGAGATCTTCGCGCTCGGTTGGCCCATCGGCCTCACCCTCGGCTTCGAAGCGGCCCTCTTCGCCATCACCGCCGTCCTCATGGGGACCTTCGGCCCCGACGCGCTCGCCGGCCACCAGATCGCCATCCAGGCCGCCTCGGTGACCTTCATGGTCCCCGTCGGCCTCGCCAACGCCACCGGCGTCCGCGTCGCCCGCGCCGCCGGCGCCCGCGACCGCACCGGCGTCCGCCGCGCCGGCCTCACCGGGATCGGGGTCGCCGTCGCCTTCATGAGCCTCACCGCCCTCGTCTTCCGCTTCGCGCCCGACCTCGTCGTCGCCGCCTTCCTCGACCCCACCGCCCCCGGCAACGCCGCCACCGTCCGCTTCGCCGCGACGTTCCTCGGCATCGCCGCCATCTTCCAGGTCGTCGACGGCGTCCAAGTCACCGCGTCCGGCGCGCTGCGCGGCCTGCGCGACACCCGCGTCCCCATGCTCCTCAGCTTCGTGTCGTACGGCGTCGTCGGCCTCGGCAGCGGCGTGACCCTCGCGTTCGCCGCCGACCTCGCGGGGCGCGGCCTGTGGATCGGCCTCGTGATCGGCCTCGCGACCGCCGCGACCCTCCTCACCACCCGCTTCCTGCGCGCCACCCGCCCCGGCGCCGGGGCCCTCCCCGGCGTCCCCGACCCCGCCGCCGACGGGGTACACTAGGCCCCATGAGCACGCTCACGTCCATCCTCGTCTACTCGACGTTGGTGCTCGGCGGCCTCACCGCCGCCGCCGCCGCGTTCGTGTTCCTCGGCCTCTGGATCGCCGGCGAGACGGACGACGGCGAGCCCGACGCCGCCCACTGACCCCGCCCGCGTGACGACGCCGGACCCGCCGGCCCGCCCGCGCGTCGCGGCGCTCCGCCGCTACCTCGCCGCGCCCGACCTCACGGCCCGCGACGCCGCCGCGAAGCTCGGCCTCGTTCACGCCGCCGCCTTCGCCGCGCAGGTCCTCGCCGCCGGCGGCGTCGTCGCTGCGGTCGTGACCCTCGCCGGCCGTCAGGACGCCCCCAGCGGCGTCGTCGCGGCGACCCTGCTCACCGCGAGTTACCTGCACCTCGCGATCGGCGTCGCCGCCGCGGTCGGCGGCACGCAGGCCGCAGCCCGCACCGCCGCCCGCTGGCGCGACGGCGCCCCCCATCGTGCGGACGCGCCGGCCGACCCCTCGACGGCCGACGGCCCGACCCTGACGACCGTCCGCCGCGCCGGCCTGTCGGCCGCCCTCCTCGGCGGGCTGCTGCTGGCCGTCCCCGCCTGGTTCCTCGCCTTCGCCTGGGCCACCGGCCAGGGGGCCGGCACGCTGGTCGGGACCGCCGCCGCCCTCGCCCTCGGCTACGCCCTCGGCCTCCTTCAGGTCCGGCGCATCGGTCGGGCCGTCACGCCCGAGCCTCCGGAGGGGGCCCCGGGCGGGGGGGCCGAACGAACGTCGGGCCCCGACGACGACGCGACCGGGGCCGCCTGAACGACGGGCGTGCGTCAGACCGGTTCGGTCGCGCCGTCCTGCTCGAACCAGGCGCGCCAATCCCAACTGCTCTTGTGGACGCGGGCGAGCTGGAAGGTCTCGGTGCTTTCGATGCCCTCGACCTCCGTCGGCAGGCGTTCCGCCACGAACTCGTGGAGGGCGGCGACGCTCGGGTGCAGCGTCTGGATGATGAGGTCGGCCGAGCCGAAGCTGCTGCCGACGAAGCGCACGTTGGGCAGCTCCGTCAGCGCCTCGGCCACGGCGTTGGAGCGACCGACCCGGGTCCGCACGAGGGTGATCGCGTTGACCGGCACGCCCAGCGCGACCGGGTCGCCGACCGCGGAGATGCGGATCCAGCCGGCCTGAGTCATGCGCTGCACGCGCGAGCGGACGGTGGCCTCCGCGACGTCGAGGTCGCGGGCGATCTCGCGGTAGGGACGACGCCCGTCGTCCTCGAGGGCCATGATGATGCGTTGATCCAAGGGGTCGAGCGCCATGGGCCGAGCCTACCCTTCCGCGACGCGAGCGAAGGGCTCCGCGTCGCCTGCGCAAAGATGTACGACGATTGGTGTTCTAGCACGCAATGCAATAAAAATACGTCGTCATCGTTGACATTGCGCGAGGACGCCCCGTAGAGTCTGCGCACGTCGCGGCTCCCCCCGCGCATCCGGCGCGTCCGGGGGTCCGGCGCCACGATCGGACCGCCCCGTCCCGCGGTCCGCGAGGGAGGCCCCATGAAGCGTCCGTTGTTCCGACTCCTCCTCGGCACGGCCCTGATCGCGCTCCTCGGTAGCGCCGCCGCGCAAACCGTGCGCGTCGGTCTCGCCGAGGACCCCGACGTCCTCGACCCCGACCTGGGGCGCACCTACGTCGGCCGCATCGTCTTCGCCAGCCTGTGCGACAAACTCTTCGAGATCACGCCCGACCTCGAGATCTTCCCGCAACTCGCGTCCGGCTACGACGTCGCCGACGACGGCCTCTCGGTCACCATCGACGTGCGCCCCGGCGTCGTCTTCCACGACGGCACGCCGCTCGACGCCGAGGCGGTCAAGTACAACCTCGAGCGCTCCAAGACCCTCCCCGGCTCCAACCGCTCCAGCGAACTCGCGCAGGTCGAATCGATCGACGTCGTCGACGACGACACGGTGCGCCTGAACCTGAGCGAGCCGTTCGCGCCGCTCATCGCGCTCCTCGCCGACCGCAGCGGCATGATGATCTCGCCGGCCGCCGCCGAGGAGCTCGGCGAGGACTTCGGTCGCTCGCCCGTCTGCGCCGGCCCCTTCGAGTTCGTCGAGCGCGTGGCGCAGGACCGCATCGCGCTCGAGCGCTTCGACGGCTACTGGGACGCCGACGCCATCGCGATCGACGAGGTCGTGTTCCTCCCGATCCCCGACACCAGCGTCCGCCTCGCCAACCTGCAGGCCGGCGACCTGCAGGTCATCGAGCGCGCCGCCCCCACCGACCTCGGGATCATCCGCGACGATCCCGACCTCACCCTGCCCTCCGCCGCCAGCCTCGGCTACCAGGGCATCACCGTCAACGTCGCCAACCCGGAACCGCGCGACGACCCGATGGCGACCGACCCGCGCGTCCGCGAAGCGTTCGAGCTCGCCATCGACCGCGAGGTCATCAACGACGTCGTCTTCGGCGGCGAATTCATCGTCGGGAACCAGGCGGTCCCGCCCAGCAGCCCCTGGTACGTCGACGCCTACCCGATCGCCGAACGCGACGTCGAGCGCGCCCGTGAGCTGCTCCGCGAGGCCGGCCACGACCGCGTGGCCTTCGAGATGATGGTCGCCAACAACCCGCAGTCGGTCCAGATCGGCGAGGTCGTCCAGGCGCTCGCCGCCGAAGCCGGCTTCGACGTCACCGTCCGCGCCACGGAGTTCGCGACCGCCCTCGACCTGTGGGAGCAGGGCGAGTACGACACCTTCCAGGTCGGCTGGTCCGGACGCCTCGATCCCGACGGCAACATCCACTCGTTCCAGACGTGCGACGGCAACCTGAACGAGCACGGCGTGTGCGACGAGGAGACCTCGCGCCTCCTGAACGAAGCGCGCGTCACCAGCGGCTTCGACGACCGCTACGCGCTGTACGAGGCCGCGGCGGAGCGCTACCTGCCCAACCGCCACGTGATCTACCTCTACCACCAGCAACTGTTCTTCCCGCACACCGCCGCGATGCAGGGCTTCGAGGCCTACCCCGACGGCATCATCCGCTTCCAAGGCGTCACGCTCGACTGACGTCCGCGCTCCACCGGCGAAGGGGTGGGCTTCGGCCCACCCCTCGCCCTTCGAGGAGACCCGTGCTTGCCTTCGTCGCCCAGCGTGCCCTGACCGCGATCCCCACCCTCCTCATCGTCACGGTGATGGTGTTCGGCATCCAGCGGTCGCTTCCCGGCGACCCCGCCGTCATCCTCGCCGGCGAGGAACGCGACCCGCAGGTGATCGCCTTCATCCGCGCGAAGTACCGGCTCGACGAGCCGATCCCCGTTCAATATGTTGCTTGGCTCGGCCAACTCGCTCGCGGCGACCTCGGCGTCTCGATGCGGACCGGCGAGCCCGTCTCTTCCCTCATCCTCACCAAGCTTCCCGTCACGGTGCAACTCGCCGTCCTCTCCATCCTCGTCGCCGTCGCCGTGGCCATCCCCGCGGGCGCCATCGCCGCGACGAGGAAGAACACCGGCTGGGACGTCGCCGGTACGGTGGTCGCCCTCTCGGGGTTGTCGATCCCCAACTTCTGGCTGGGGATCATGCTGATCCTGCTCGTCTCCGTCCAACTGGGGTGGTTGCCGGCGTCCGGCTTCGTGCCCTTCCTGGAGGACCCGCTCGAGAACCTCCGGCGCATGATCATGCCCGCGTTCGTCCTCGGGACCGGACTGGCCGCGGTGTTGATGCGGCAGATGCGCTCCTCGATGCTCGAGGTCCTCTCGCAGGACTTCGTCCGCACCGCCACCGCCAAGGGCGCGAGCGGCTGGACGACCGTCGTGCGGCACGCCATGCGCAACGCCCTCATCCCCGTCGTCACCATCCTCGGTCTGCAGCTCGGCACGCTCCTTTCCGGCGCCGTGCTGACCGAGCAGGTCTTCACGATCCCCGGCTTCGGGAAGTTGATCGTCGACGCCGTCTTCAACCGCGACTACGCCGTCGTCCAAGGCGTCGTCCTGTTCACCGCCACGTCCTACATCGCCATCAACCTCGCGGTGGACGTGCTCTACGCCGTCCTCGACCCCCGCATCTCCGGGTCCCGCGCATGACCGGCGCCCTGCCCCGCCCGACCCGCACGTGGACCGCGTGGTGGACGAGCCGCCCGATGCGCCGCCTCCGGTCCCGCCCCATCGCGCTCGTCGGCGGCGCCGTCGTCCTCCTCTTCGTGACGCTGGCCGTCCTGGCCCCCTGGATCGCCCCCCACGACCCCGCCGCCACCGATTTCCTCTCCGTCCGGCAGGCCCCCTCGGGCAGCTACTGGTTCGGGACGGACGAGATCGGCCGGGACGTCCTATCGCGCGTCCTCTTCGGCGCGCGCGCCAGCCTCGTCGCCGGCGTCATCTCGGTCGCCATCGCGCTCCTCGCCGGCGTGCCGCTCGGCCTGATCGCAGGGTTCTACGGCGGCTGGCTGGACGAGGTCGTCATGCGCCTCACCGATGCGCTGTTGTCGTTCCCGTTCCTGATCCTCGCCGTCGCCCTGGCGGCGGCGTTGGGCCCCAGCCTGCAGAACGCCATGATCGCCATCGGGATCGCCGTCACGCCGACCTTCGTGCGACTCATGCGCGGCCAAGTGCTGGCCGTGAAGAACGCCGAGTACGTCCAGGCCGCGCGCGCCCTCGGGGCGGGCGACGGGCGGATCCTGGCGCGCCACGTGCTGCCCAACGCCTTCGCACCGATCCTGGTGCAGGCGACCGTCACCATCGCCCAGGCGATCATCGCCGAATCGTCCCTGTCGTTCCTGGGCCTCGGCGTCCAACCCCCGACGCCCAGCTGGGGAGGCATGTTGAACACCGCCAAGAACTTCCTCGTCCAAGCGCCCTGGATGGCGATCTGGCCCGGCCTGTCGATCTTCGTCACCGTCCTCGCCTTCAACCTCTTCGGCGACGGCCTGCGCGACGCCTTCGACCCGAGGGACGCCTGATGGCCCCCCTTCGCGCCCCCACCGCGCTGGACCTCGCCACGTTCTCCGTCTGCCTCCGCGGCACCTGCGGTGGGTACGGCGTGGCCGTCGCCACCGCCCGCCCGAACGTCGGGGCCCTCGTCCCGTACGTCTCCCTCCAGGGCGCCGTCGCCACCCAAGCGCGGGTCGACACCACCCTCGGTGAGCGCACCCTGGCCCTCGTCGGTCGCGGCATGCCCGTCGCCACCGCCATCGACGCGCTGCTGTCCGTGGACGACGCCCGCCCGGTCCGCCAGCTGCACGGCGTCGACGCGACCGGCGCCCACGCGGCGACCGGAGCGGACTGCGTCCCCTGGGCCGGGTCCCGCGCCGGCGACGGCGTCAGCGTGGCCGGCAACATGCTGGCCGGCCCCGAGGTCGTCGACGCCATGCTCGAGGCCGCCGAGGCGGACCGCGACCGCGAGATCGGCGAGCGGCTCCTGCGCGTCCTCGAGGCCGGCCAAGCCGCGGGCGGCGACAAGCGCGGCAAGCAGTCCGCCGCCCTGCTGGCCGCCTCCCCCGAACCGCGCCTCCACCACAACCTCCGCGTCGACGACCACGCCGACCCCGTCGCCGAACTCCGGCGCCTCAAAGGGGTCATGGACGCGCAGACCGACGCCATCCGCCGCGACTACGGAGAGGAGGGCGTGCGCCTGTTCAGCCGGGTCCGCCGCTGAGGCGGACGGGGCGACGGGTACACTCGCACCGACCATGGACACCCTGCACCTCTTGTGGTCGTTCGCCAAGGTAGGCCTCTTCGGCTTCGGCGGCGGCCCCTCGATGATCCCGCTCATCCAAGAGGAGGTCGTCGACGTCCAGCGGTGGTTGACGAAGGACGAGTTCCTCGACGCCTTCGCGTTCGGCAACGCGCTGCCCGGCCCCATCGCGACGAAGATGGCGGGGTACGTGGGGTTCAAGGTCGCCGGCTGGCCCGGCGCCGCCGCCGGCCTGGTCGGCGTCACGGTCCCCACGATCCTCGCCATGATCGCGCTCGGCGGCCTGTACCTCCGCTACCGCGACGCGCCGGCGTTCGAAGCGTTCCTGCGCGGCGTCCGACCGGTCGTGATCGCGCTCTTGGCGTTGGTCGTGTGGGAGTTCGCGCCCCGCGCCTTCGGCGCCCCCCCGCAGTGGCTGGCCAACTGGGCCCTCTGGGGGCTCGGCCTCGTCGCCTTCGTCGCCGCCGCCCGGTTCGGCGTTCACCCCGCCCTCCTCATCGTCGCCGGCGGCGTCGTCGGCGTCCTCTTCCTGCGCTGACGCGCACCCCTAGGAGCCGCATGGATCCCTCCACCCCCTACCCCTCGCAGCGCATGCCGGTCCTGGCGCGCAACGTCGTCGCCACCAGCCAGCCGTTGGCCGCCACCGCCGGCCTGCGCATGCTGACCGACGGCGGGAACGCCGTCGACGCCGCCATCGCGGCCGCCATGACCCTCACCGTGGTCGAGCCCACCAGCAACGGCCTCGGCAGCGACGCCTTCGCGATCCTCTGGGACGGCCGGTCCCTGCACGGCCTGAACGCCTCCGGGCGCAGCCCCACGGCGCTCACGCCCGAGCGGTTCGAAGGCCTGGACGCCATCCCCCTGCGCGGGGAGGCCACCGTCACGGTGCCGGGCGCCGTCTCCGCCTGGATCGAGATGCACCGCCGCTTCGGGTCGTTGCCCCTGCACCGCATCGCCGAACCCGCGATCCACTACGCCCGCGACGGCTTCCCGGTGTCCCCCATCACGGCGCGCGCGTGGGCCACCGCCGAGGGCACCTTCGCGGGCCGCGCCGACTTCGCCGACGCGTTCCTGCCCGGCGGCCGCGCGCCCCACGCGGGGGAGACCTGGCGCTTTCCCGACCAGGCGGCGACCCTGGAGACGATCATCGAGACCGAGGGCGAAGCGTTCTATCGGGGGGCCCTGGCCGAGCGCATGGCGGCGCACGTCCAGGCCGGCGGCGGACCCCTCGCCGAGGCCGACCTGGCCGCCCACCGCGCGGAGTGGGTCGGCACGATCTCGACCGCCTACGGTGAGCACGAACTGCACGAGATCCCCCCCAACGGCCAGGGCCTCGCCGCCCTCCTCGCGCTCGGCATCCTCCGCCACACCGACGTCGCCGACCACGACCCGGACTCCGCCGCCGCCCTGCACCTGCAGATCGAAGCGATGAAACTCGCGTTCGCCGACGCGCATCGCTACGTCGGCGATCCCGACCACCTCGACGTGCCGCCGGACGCCCTGCTGGACGACGGGTACCTCGCCGAACGCGCCGCGCGCATCGACCCCACGCGGGCGGGCGACCCGGCGTACGGCGTGCCGAAGCGCGGCGGGACGGTGTACCTCACCGCCGCCGACGCCGAGGGCCGCATGGTGTCGTTCATCCAGTCCAACTACTACGGCTTCGGGTCGGGCGTCGTGGTGCCCGGCACCGGCATCTCGCTGCAGAACCGCGGGGCGGGCTTCACGCTCCAGCCGGGGCACCCCAACCAGGTGGGGCCCGCCAAGCGGCCGTTCCACACCATCATCCCCGCCTTCCTGACGCGGGGCGGCGCCCCGGACATGAGCTTCGGGGTGATGGGCGGCCCCATGCAGCCGCAAGGGCACGTCCAGATGGTGCTCCGCACCGTCCTGTGGGGCCAGAACCCGCAGGCCGCCGCCGACGCGCCGCGCTGGCGGGTCGTCGAGGGCCGCACCGTCGCCCTGGAGGCCTCGGTCGGACAGGCCACCGTCGACGCGCTCCGCGACCTCGGGCACGACGTCACCCGCGCCGCCCCGGAGCACGGCTTCGCGTTCGGCGGCGCGCAACTCGTTCGGCGCCTCCCCGACGGCGGCTACGTCGCCGGCAGCGACCCCCGCAAGGACGGCCTCGCCGTCGGGTTCTGACGCGCTCGGCGCCGGCGGGGCCGTCCGTGCCGGCCGGCCGACACGGACGGCGGCCGGTTCGTGCCACCCTCGCGTCGGCGCCGGGACGATGCGGTCCCCGCGCGACGCATCGACGCGGGCGGAACGCCCGCGAGGAGGCTGCATGAGCGAAGCGAAATCCGGCGATACCGTGCACGTCCACTACACCGGCACCCTCGACGACGGCACCGTGTTCGACAGCAGCGAGGGGCGCGACCCCCTCACCGTCACCCTCGGGTCCGGCCAGGTCATCCCCGGCTTCGAAGCGGCGGTCGTCGGCATGAGCGTCGGCGAAACGAAGAAGGCCCGCCTCGAACCGCACGACGCCTACGGCGAACGGCGCGACGACCTGATGCTCGACGTGCCGCGCAGCGACCTGCCCGAGGACCTCGAGGTGGAGCTCGGTACGCCGCTGCAACTCCAGCAGGAGGACGGCCAAGCGGTGCCCGTCACCGTCGCCGCCCTCGACGACACCAGCATCACGCTCGACGCCAACCCGCCGCTCGCGGGGCAGGCGCTGACGTTCGAAATGACCCTCGTCGACCTGCAGGCCGGCTGACCCACCCCCCGAACGCCCACGCGGCCCCGCTTCGGCGGGGCCGCGCTCGTGCGGACGCCCCGACGCCCGCGCACCGGGGTCGTGGGGACGCGCGTCAGTGGAACTCGGTGCCGCGCCGGCGCGCGTCCTCCAGGACGTCCGCCATGTCCAGCGCCCGGCTGGTCCCCACCACCACGCAGTCCTCCGGGTCCTCCGCCAGGCCGACCGGAATGCCGGACACCGCGCTCAAGTAGCGGTCGACGTGCCGCAGTTGCGCCGCCCCCCCGGTCAGCACGATGCCGCGATCGATGACGTCGCTCACCAACTCCGGTTCCGCGGTCTCGAGCACCTTGCGCAGCGTCTCCGCGATCTTCTCCAGCGACCCCTCGATCGCCTCGACGACGTCGGTCGACGTGACGGTGGCGGTCTTCGGCATGCCGTCGATCAGCCCCCGCCCCCGCACCTGCGTCGTCGCGGGCGGCACGTCGGGATCCAGCATGGCGGCCCCCACCTCGCGCTTGATCTGCTCCGCGGTGCGGTCCCCGATCAACAGCTCGTGCTTCTCCTTCACGAACGCCGCGACGTCGGCGTCGAAGGCGTTGCCGGCCACCCGCACGCTCTTCGCGTTCACGATCCCCCCTAGACTCAGGATCGCGACGTCGGTCGTCCCGCCGCCCATGTCGATCACCATCGCGCCGACCGGTTCCGCGATGTCGATGCCCGCCCCGATCGCGGCGGCGACCGGCTCCTCGATCAGCAGCGCCTTGCGCGCCCCGATCTCGTGGACCGCCTGCAGCACCGCCCGCCGCTCGACGTCGGTGATCTCCGACGGGACGCACACCATGATGGTGGGGCGCAGGAAGCGGCTGGGGCCCGTCAGGACCTTCCCGACGAACCCCTTCAGCATCTTCTCCGTCAACGTGTAGTCGGCGATCACGCCGTCCTGCATCGGCCGGACCGCGGTGATGGAGCCCGGCGTGCGCCCCAGCATCTTGTAGGCCTCCTCGCCGATCGCCATGACGTCGCCGGTGTCCTGCGACATCGCGATGACCGCCGGTTCGCGCAGGACGACGCCCCGCCCCTTGACGTGCACGCGGACGTGCGTGGTCCCCAAATCGACTCCGATCATGCCGCGCACGCTACCCCGTCGCCGCCCCCCGCGTCCCGGATGGCGACCCACCCGCACCCCGCAGGCGCCCGACGCGCGTCCCGACCGCCCCCCGATTCGTGGTAGACCGCGGGCGTGAAGGCGATCCACGGCGCCCCCGGCCCCCTCGCGTGGCGGGCCGTGCCCGACCCCGTCCCGGGGCCGGGCGACGCGACGCTGCGCGTCCGCGCCGCCGGCGTCAACCGCGCCGACCTCGCCCAACGCGCGGGCCGCTACCCGCCCCCACCCGGCGCCAGCGAGATCCTCGGCCTCGAGGTCGCCGGCGAGGTCCTCACCGCCCCCGAAGGGTCCGGCTGGCGGCCCGGCGACCGCGCCCACGCGCTCCTCGCCGGCGGCGGGTACGCCGAACGCGCCGCCGTGCCGGTCCGCATGCTGATGCCGACCCCCGACGGCCTCACCGACGTCGAGGCGGCCGCCCTGCCCGAAGCGCACCTCACGGCGTTCTCCAACCTCGTGCTCGAGGCCGGCCTGCGGCCCGGCGAGCGGGCGTTGATCCACGCCGGCGCGAGCGGCGTGGGAACCGCCGCGATCCTCCAGGCGCGCGCCCTCGGGGCGGAGGTCGCCACCACGTCCAGCGGCGCGAAGGCGCCGCTGTGCCGGGGGCTCGGAGCGGCGTGGGCGTTCGACCGTCACGACCCCGCCTGGCCCGCGCGGTTGCGCGACGCGTGGAGCGGGGTCGACGTGATCCTCGACCCGGTGGGGGCCGCCACGACCGCCGCGAACCTGGAGCTGCTCGACGTCGGGGGGCGGCTCGTGTGGATCTCGACGCTGGGCGGCCGCGAGGCGACCCTCGACGTCGGGGTGATGATGCGCAAACGCCTCACGGTGAAGGGCACGACGCTCCGCGGTCGACCCCTCGACGACAAGATCGCGTTGCGCGACGCGTTCCAAGCGCGCTTCGGTGCGGACGTCGCGCGGGGTGGGCTGCGCCTCCCCATCCACGCGACGTTCGACGTCCGCCACGTCGAGGAGGCGCACGCGCAGCTCCGCGCGAACGCGACGGCGGGCAAGGTCGTCCTCACGATCCCCTGACGGCGGCGCCCCCCTCCGGCCCGCTCGGCGTGCCCACACACGTGCCCCGCGCGGGTCTCCGCCGGGGGGGCAGCGGGGGTGCGGAGACGCGGCGCGCGGGGCGCCCCCACGCTACCGGCGTTCCCGCCGCGCGAGTGGGCGGCGGACCACGGTTCCGCCCGCCACGGACCGCGCCGGCGGGTACCCTGACGCCGTGCGCGCCGCCCCCTACACCCGCCTCGCCGGCGTCTACGACGCCCTCATGAGCGACGTCGCGTACGACGATTGGTTCGTCTTCCTCGTCCGCGAAGCGACCCGCCGCGGCTTCGCCGGCGGGCCGCTCCTCGACCTCGCCTGCGGCACCGGCAACGCCACCCGGCCCGCCGTGGTCCGCGGGTTCGACGTCGAAGGGCTCGACCGCGCCCCCGCCATGCTGGCCGTCGCACGCGAGCGACTCCCGGACGTGACGTTCCACGTGGGGGACGCCACCGCGTTGGCGCTGCCGCGCCGCTACGCCCTGATCTACTCGGTCTTCGATGCGCTCAACAACCTGCTCGACGACGCGGCGTTCCTCGCCACGGCGCGCGGGGTGCACGCCCACCTGGAGCCCGGGGGGGTGTTCGCGTTCGACGCGAACACCCGGGCGGGGCTCCGCGACCTGTGGGGCGGCCGCGCGGAGGGCTGGGCGGACGACGTGTACTACCGCTGGACGCACCACTACGACCCCGTCACCGACCTCGCCACCGTCGAGGCGCACTGCGACGGCCCCGAGGGCCCGTTCACCGAGGTGCACGTCGAGCGCCCCTACGACCCGGGCGACCTGCGCCGCCTCCTGCGCGCGGCCGGGTTCGCCGACGTGGACGTCGTCACCTACCCCGGCGCCGACCCCGCCCGGGACGAGGACGAACGCGTCTGGGCGTTCGCCCGCCGGCCCGCCTGAGGCGTCAGGCCTCCCCGGATCCCGGGTCGACCCCCGCCGCCTCCCGCGCGAGGCGCGCGACGTTGCTCACGTCCTCGTCGCCGTACCCCCGCCGGATCAACTGCACCTCCGCCTGCTCCACCTGCGCCGCCAACGGGAGCGGGACCCCGAGCGCCTCCGCGGCGGCGAGGGCGATGCCGAGGTCCTTGCGGTGCAGCCGCGTCCGGAAGCCCAGCGGGTAGCGGCCCGCCAGCATGTTCGGTCCGCGGTGCGTGAGGCCCCACGACCCCGCCGCCCCCCCGGAGATCGCCTCGAGCACCCTCGCCTCGTCGACGTCCGCCGCCAGCGCCAGCGCGAGCCCCTCCGCCACCGCGGCGTACGTCCCGGCGATCACCACCTGGTTCACCGCCTTCGCGATCTGGCCGGCGCCCGCCGGCCCGACGTGCGTCAACGTCGAGCCCAGCACCTCGAGCGCCGGCCGGACCGCCTCCAGGACGGCGGCGTCCCCACCGATCATGATCGACAGGGTGCCCTGCTTCGCCCCCTCCGAGCCGCCGCTCACCGGCGCGTCGAGCGCCTGCGCGCCGCGCGCCGCGGCGGCGTCGGCTAGGTCGCGGGCGGCGTCCGGCGCGATGGTGGACGCGTCCACCCACGTCGCGCCCGGCGCGAGCCCGGCGAGGACGCCGTCCTCGCCCTCCGCGACGGCGCGCACGTCGGGCGTGTCGTTCACCATCGTGATCACGAGGTCCGCCCCCGCCGCCGCGGCGGCGGGCGTCGCGGCCCGCGCCGCCCCGCGCTCCGCGAGGGGCGCCTCGCGCTCGCGCGTCCGGTTGTGCACCGTCACGGCGTGCCCCGCCGCCAGCAGGCGCCCCGCCATGGGGGCGCCCATCGTGCCGAGCCCCACGAATCCGATGTTCACGTCGTCTCCTTCCCCGCGGCCGGGTCGCTCGCGGCCTCCCAGAGGGGGTGGGCGATGCGCAGCAGGCGCCGGGCGACCGCCCGGTCGTGGTCCGCCGCCGCCCGCCGCTGCGCGGCGGGCACGCGCCCCACCTCGTCATCGTCCCACGCCGACGCGGGGAGGGGGGCGCCCGCCACCTCCGCCCAGCGGGTCCGCCACGCGTCGGGGAGGACGTCGGGGAGGTCGGCGTCGACGAGCGTCGCCCAGGCGTGCGCCCAGGCGCGCGGCACGACGTCGAAGGCGGCGTAACCGCCGCCGCCCGTCACGACGATCCGCCCCCCGGCGTACGCGTCGGCGAGCGCCACGACGCGCGCGACGAGGTCCCGGTAGCCGCGCAGCGTGAGCGACAGGTCGGCGAGCGGGTCGCGGGCGTGCGCGTCCGCGCCGGCCTGCAGCACCACCAGGTCGGGCCGGAAGGCGCGCAGCGCCTCGGGCGCGACGAGATCGAACGCCTCCAGGACCGCCGCGTCGTCGCTGAACGGCTCCAGCGGCAGGTTGAGCGACCAGCCGCGGCCCGCGCCGCGCCCGAGTTCGTAGCCGTGACCCGTCCCGGGGAACAGGTGGTGGCCCGACTCGTGGAGGCTGAACGTCAGGACGTCGGGGTCGTCGTAGAACGCCGCTTGCACGCCGTCGCCGTGGTGCGCGTCGACGTCGACGTAGGCGACGCGCGCCCCGCGGGTGCGGGCGCGCCGAATCGCGACGGCGAGGTCGTTGTAGATGCAGAACCCCGACGCGCGGTCGGCGAACGCGTGATGCAGGCCGCCGGCGAACGCCGCGGCGCGCGCCGCGGCGCCGTCCAGGACCCGGTCGACGGCGTGCGTCGTGGCGGCGCACACGCCCGCCACCGCCTCGTGCATCCCTTCGAACACCGGCGTGTCGGGCGTCCCCAGGCCCCAGCGCAGCAGGTCGTCGGGCGCGTCGCCGCGCGACGCGCGGGCGACGACGTCGAGGTAGGCCGGGGCGTGCACCGCCGCCAACGCCCCGTCGGGCAGGGGGGCGGGGGGCACCACGTGCGCGTCGTGCAGGAGGCCGGTACGGCGCAACAGGTCCTCGAGGACCGCGACGCGGTCGGGCCGGAACGGGTGGTCGGGCGCCAACCGCCACGCCGCCAGCTCGGGGGCGTGGACGAAGGCGACGTCGTGCCTCACGCCCCGCCGTCCTCCGCGCCGGGGTCGGACACGGCGAACCCGGCGCGCCGCAGGCGGGCGCGGACGGTGCGCGCATCGATCGTGTCCAGCTGCAGCGCGAAGCGCGCCGACGTCGCGTCGCTGCGCGGCGTGACGACGCTGCGGACCTGCACGCCGGCGTCCGCAACGATGCGCAGGACCTCCGCCAGCGCGCCGGGGCGGTGGGGGAGGTCGACCTCGATGCGGGTCGCCGCCCCGCCCGCCCCCGTCATCGCGAGGAGCGCCGCGAGCAGGTCGCTGCTCGCGACGATCCCCACGAGGGCGCCGCCCGCCTCGACCGGGAGGGCGCCGACGCGCTGGTCGCGCATCGTCGCCGCCGCCACCTGCACCGGGTCGCGCGGGTGCGCGGTCCACACCGGCGTGCGCGCCACCTCCGCGAGGGGCGTGTGGGGCCCCGCACCGACCGGCGCGCCGGGGTGCTCCCCCCCGACCGCGCGCAGGTCGCGGTCGCTGACGATGCCCACCAGCACGCCGTCCTCGAGGACCGGGAGGTGCCGCACGGCGTGGCGCGCCAGCAGGGCGATCGCCGCCTCCACCGTCGCGTGGGGCGGCGCGTGAATCACGTCGCGCGTCATGACGTCGGCGACCTGCACGGGGACCTCCTCGGGGACGCCCTCGGGAATCCCCTGGGGAACGGCCTGGGGAACGACCTGGGGAACCGATTCGGCGTACGGGGGCAGGATACCGCGCCGCTCAGTCGCCCGGAGGCCGCACGCGGAGCGCCTCGAACGCCGCGACGAGGGCGGCGGGGGCGTGCGGCCCGACCCGGACCAACAGGGCGTTCGCGGGATCCTCGGTGATGTCGGGATCGGTCGTCGCGCGCGTCTCGAAGCCGACGCGGGCGTAGAAGCGTTGCAGCGCCCGGCGGACCTGCAGCGCCCCGAGGCCGCGGCGCGCGAGGTCGTAGTGCCAGGCGTACAGCACCGCCAGCACCACCGCGTCGTCGAACCGCCCCCCACCGAAGGCCGCGTCCAGCAGCGCCGACCCGTGCCCCGCCCCGCGGGCGCGGGGCGCGACCTCGATCGCGCCGATCTCGTACGTCGCGTCGCCGCCGGGACCGCGCCGCAGCGTCCCCCACCGCTCGACCGGGTCGGGGGGCTGCACGGTGAGGTACCCGATCGTCGCGTCCCCCCGCTCCACCACCCACACGAACGCGGCGGGGTCGCGCGCGAGGCGCGCGACCGCCGCCTCCTGCTTCGCCGGGGCGCGGAAGACGTCCAGGCCGGCGTCGAAGGGGCGGGGCGCGTCGCCGACCAGGCGGCGCGGGTGGACGGGGTCGGGCACGCCGACACGCTACCGCGGGCCCGGCGACCGGTTCCCTCGGGCACCGAACCGGCCGGGCGCCGGTGCTACCCTCTCCCGCATGGACCTGCTGACCCACGCCGCGCGCGGCGAACGCCTCACGCCCGAACGGGCGGCGGAGCTGCGCGACGTGCCGCTCTTCGCCCTCGCGGGGGCGGCGGACGCGGTGCGCGCCCTCCGCACCGACCCGGGGGTCGTGACGTACCTGATCGACCGCAACGTGAACTACTCGAACGTCTGCACGATCGGCTGCAGCTTCTGCGGGTTCTACCGCACCCGCCGGCAGGCCGACAGCTACGTGCTGTCGTACGAGCAGATCGGCGCGAAACTGCGGGAGCTCGAGGCGGTCGGCGGGACGCGGGTGTTGATGCAGGGCGGCGTCCACCCGACCCTCGCGTTCTCGTGGTACCTCGACCTGATGCGCTACCTCAAGACGCACCACCCCACGATCCGCGTCGAGGCGTTCAGCCCCGAGGAGATCAAGGGCATGGCGAAGATGACCGGCATGAGCGCCCGCGAGGTGCTGGCCGAGCTGCACGCCGCCGGCCTCGACGGCCTGCCCGGTGGGGGCGGAGAGATGCTCGTCGACGACGTGCGCCACGCGAAGCACATCTCACCCGCGCGGATCTCGAGCGACGAGTGGATCGACGTCATGGACGCCGCCCAGTCGTTGGGGCTCTACACGACCGCGACGATGGTGATCGGCTTCGGGGAGACGTTCGCGCAACGCATCGCCAGCCTGCAACGCATCCGCGACCAGCAGGACCGGGCGCTCGCGACGTACGGCAACGGCTTCAGCGCGTTCATCTCCTGGACGTTGCAGACCGAGGGCGTCCGCATCGACGGCAAGGCGCCGGGCGCCGGTCCGTCGGAGTACCTCCGCAACGTCGCTACCGCGCGGTTGTTCCTCGACAACGTCGACAACCACCAGGCGTCGTGGCCGACGATGGGCTACAAGGTCGCGCAGACCGCGTTGCGGTTCGGCGCGAACGACTTCGGCAGCACCATGCTCGAGGAGAACGTCGTCAGCCAGGCGGGGGCGAAGCACCGCGCGACGCCCGAACGCGAGATCGTCCGGCAGATCGTCGAGGCCGGCTACGTCCCGAAACAGCGCGGCAGCCTCTACGAGATCGTGGCGGAACCCGACGTCGACGCGCTCCTCGCCGCGCCGCCCGAGGGCGGCGCGGCCCCCGGCGACCCGCAGGCCCAGCCGACCGCCGTCTGACGTGGCGCTCACCCGGACGCGGCGGCGGGCGCGGGCGGTGTACGGCGGCCTGGGGCACCCGGTCGAGGGGGGCGTGATGGTGGTGCAGGAGGCGGCGGGCGACGCCGTCGTGCTGTACGTCGGGTCGGACGACGAGGCGGCGCGCCGCTGGCCGGACGCCGACGTCCGCGACGACGGCTTCGCCCTGTCGCCCGCCCCGGTGAACGCCCACGTGCACCTGGACCTCTCCACGATGCCGTACGCCCCGGGCGACTACGAGGCGTTCGTGCGCGCCGTCCTGGCGCACGGCGCCGCCGGCGGTCGGGGGCTGGAGGCCGCGAAGGTCGGTCTGGCGGAGGTGCGACGGTCCGGCGTCGCGGCGTTCGGGGACGTCGTCGCCGACGAAACCGTCATGCAGTGGCTGCTGGAGCAACCGAACCTGACGGGCGTCGCCTACTGGGAGGTCGTCGCGCCCGACCCCGCCGACGCGGAGCGCGTCTTCGACGACGTCGTCGCGAAGCTGCGCGCCTTCCGCGCCCAGGCCCGACCCGACGGGCTGCGGGTAGGGCTGTCGCCCCACGCGCCGCACACGGTGTCCGCGCCGCTGCTGACGAAGTTGGCGAAGTTGGCGAAGGCGAACGACCTGCCGCTGCAGATCCACGTCGCGGAGTCCCCCTCGGAGGTGCGCCTCCACGCGACGGGCGACGGTCCGTTGCGCGAGCTGATGGGCGACCTGATGGGGGCGTTCCGACCGTCGGGCCGCTCGCCGGTCGGGTACCTCGAGGCGCTCGGGGTGCTCGAGGCCGCCCCGACCCTCGTGCACGGGGTGCAGGTCGACGAGGCGGACGTGAAACGCATCGAGCGCTCGGGGTCGGTCGTCGTGCACTGTCCCCGGTCCAACGCCGCGCTGGGCACCGGACGCTTCCCGTGGGAGACGTACGCCGCGCACGGCGCGACGGTCGCGTTCGGCACCGATTCGCGCGGCAGCAGCCCCTCGCTGGACGTCCAGGCGGAGGTCGCCGCGGCGCAGGCGCTGCACGGCGAGCGGGCGCACGTCGGGGGGCTGGTGCGCGCGGCGGTGAAGGGCGGCTACCGGGCGTTGGGGCTCGCGACGCCGCGCATCACGCGCGGCGCGCCGGCGGACGCCGTCGCGACGTGGCGGATCGACGCCGACGGCGCGGTCGCGCCGCCCGAGGGGGGCGAAGCGAAGGACGGGGCGGGGGACGAGGCGGGGCGGGCTTCGTCGGCGATTTGACACGGGTCGCGCGTGCGGGCGGTACCCTACCGGGACGCGGGGCCGGCGCGCCCCCCGTACGACTTTTCCCCCTTGGGAGGCGGAGACGACCATGACCGAACACATGCTGGAACTGAGCGACGCGAACTTCGAGACCGAAGCGTCCGAAGGCTTTCTGTTGGTGGATTTCTGGGCGCCCTGGTGCGGACCGTGCCGGATGGTGAGCCCCGTGATCGAGGAGCTCTCCAACGAGCTCGCGGGACAGGTGAAGGTCGGCAAGCTCAACGTCGACGACAACCCGAAGACCGCGATGCAGTACCGGGTGATGTCGATCCCGACCGTCGTGCTGTTCAAGGACGGCGAGGTGGTGGACACGATGGTCGGCGCGATGCCGAAGAACGCCTACGCCGCCCGCATCGACAAGCACCTGCCCGCCTCCGCCTGAGCGGACGCACCCACGTCGACGCGCCCCGGGGGTCTCCCCGGGGCGCGTTCGCGTGGCGGTCCGCCCACCGGCGCGGGGCGGACGCCGGCCGGGCCCCTCACCAGTCGAAGGCGATGCGCCGTTCGTGCCGGATCGTGCCGTCCTCGCGCGTCACGACCCCACCTCCGACGTCGGCGCGGTCCTCGAGCAGGCGCACGGCGTCGGGCAGAATCTCCGCGAGGGGGAGCAGCGTCCGCAGGTCGGGGGCGGCGTCGGGCAGCGCCGGCGCGTCGGTCGGCGCGTCGGTC
Source organism: Trueperaceae bacterium (assembly GCA_031581195.1). NCBI lineage: Bacteria > Thermotogati > Deinococcota > Deinococci > Trueperales > Trueperaceae > Trueperaceae bacterium. The sequence continues at coordinate 22,954 of JAVLCF010000002.1, forward strand.
GGGCCGTCGCCCGCATCCGGCGCGCCCTCGGGCGCCTCGACGCGGAGGGCGAGCTCGTAGGGTCCGCTCCCGCCGTCGAAGAACGCCCCGACGCCCACGACCAACGCGCGACCGTCGGCGACGAACGCCAGCTCCGACCGGCGGGTGTCCGGCGCGTCGTCGTTCTCCAGCAGCAGCTCGCCGGTCGCGCCGTCGTACAGGTAGAGGTACGTGTCGAACGCGTCGCTCGTCAGCTCGACGCGCACCTCGGCGCCGTCGGGGAGGTCGGGAAGTTCGTACAGGTCGACCGACGCCCCGCCCCCCAGGACGACCTCGCCGTCGCCGCGCCGCGCCTCGATCGGCGCGTCCGCCGTGAGCGGATCGCGGGGCGCATCCAGCACCCCGGGCTGGGCGACCATCGGGATCGCGTCCGCCAGGTCGGTCGGCCCCCCGAACGCCCCCGGGCCGCGTTCGCTGGGGGTCTCGGGTGCGTCGCGCGCCTCGTCGAGCGCCGCGGCGAGCGCCGTCGAGGCCCCGAACGCGAGCGGTTGCGCGAGGGTGTCCAGCAGGTCGGCGGTGGCGGCCAGGTCGGGGCGGGGGTCGGCGTAGCGCCAGCCGATCCGGTCGCCGGCGGGGGTGGGGAGCGCATCGAAGCCGGCGGCGTCGGTCGCGACGCCGTCCGCCGCGAGGGCGCGCGCCAGGGCGGAGGCGGGCGACGCGATCCAGGCGGCACCGTCGTGCACCACGAACGCGACGTCGGTGCTGGGGCCCACCCGCACGCGGAGGCCGGGGAGGCCGGCGACGTCGGTCCGCTCGAGCGCCAGGAGGGGCACCGCGTCGGCCAGCGGGTCGCCCAGCGACTCGCCCAACAGCTGCCCGCCGACGTTCCCCGGCTCGTTCAGGCGCTCGAGGCCCGCCTCGAGGGCGTCCAGCGCCGCGCGGGCGCCCGCCTCGTCGGTGGCGGGGATGCGCCACACGGTGGGCGCCCCGAACACGAGGGCGTCCAGGTCGTCGTTGGGGGAGCCCAGGCGGACGCGTTGCAGCTCCCCGGCGATCCAGTCGCCGAAGATCGCGTCGACCTCCAGGCCGGCCTGCTGCTCCAGCAGGTCGCGGACGCCGACCGGCGTGCCCGTCGGGGCCGTCAGGTCGCGGGCGATGCCGTCCAACCAATCGAGCCAGGCGGCCGGACGGAGCGTCGACGTCTGCGCCGCGACCCCGCCCCCGGGGAGGGCGCTCGCGCCCTCCAGGGCGCAGCCTTCGCACGTCGCGAGGGCGTGGAACGCCGCGTCGCCGCCGTCCGCGTCGGGGGTGAACACCCCGCGCATCGTGGCGCCGCCCGCGTCGACGTCGAGGCGGGCGCCGCCCGCCCCGAGGGTCCGGAGCAGCGCCACGGCGCGCTCCCGCGCGACGTCGAGGTCGGGGGTCATGCCGCTCGGGACCAGCCCCTCGACGACGCCGGCGAGGCCGGCGGCGTTCCACGCGAGGCGCGCGCCGGGCCCGCCCTCCAGGAGGTCGCCGACCGGCTGGTCGGCGAGGGAGGGCTCGTCCGCACCCCCGAGTCGACGCAGCGCACCGCGCACCAGGTCGGGTCGGGTCCCGACCAGGTAGTGCCGGCCGTCGCGCGCGACGACGAGGGGCAGGTCGCTGCCGTCGAACAGGACGCGCAGTTCGGTGCCGTCGACGTCCCCGAGCACGTCGCCGCCGTAGCAGGACACGAGCAGGTCGTGGAGGTCCGCGGCGGTCGCGGCGGCGTCCGCCTCGACCCGCGCCAGCGCGAGGGCGCCGGGGATGGGCGTGAAGCGGTCGGCGGCGACGGCGAGCAGCAGGTCCTCCGCCCAGGCCCGCATCGTCAACGCGTCGCCGGCCGCCTGCAGGCCGGGACAGGTCGCCTCGAGGGTGGCGGTGGCGTCGTCGAGAGCGCCCCGGGCGCCGTCGCCGGGCAGGGTCGGGGTGAGCCCCCCGAGCCCCCCGAGCGCCCCGAGCGCGCCGAGATCGACGTCCATGTCGGCGGCGTCGAGCTCCAACGCACCGGCGTCCGCCAGGTCGGTCAGGAACGACGTGAGGGCCTCCCACGCCGCCGCGGCGTCGCCGTCGTCGTCGAGCGCGGCGAGCGCGTCGGGCAGGTCCGCGTCGAGGGTCGCGGCGAGGTCGGCGTCGCCGCTCACCCCGAGCGCCAGGACGGTCTCGATGGGCGCGAGCCGCTCGAGGGGCGGAGTTTGCGCGACGGCGCTCCCGACGAGCGCCCCGACGGTGACGGCGAGGATGGCGACGAGGTGGGGGGCGAGGCGGGTGGTGGGGCGGCGGTGGGGTGCGGCGAACGGCGGGTGGTGCGGCATGCGGGGGCCTCCCTGAGGCAAGGGCGGGGACGCGCGACGGCGCCGCGGGGGCGGCGCCGTCGGTCTGCCTGGAAGGTAGCACGCGCTTCGGCGCGGCTCCGTGGCGCCTGCAGCACGCCCTAGTCGCGCGGCCCCTCGAACGGCGCGACGCCGGCCGGCGCCACCCGGTAGGCGGCGGCGTCGCCGTCGCGGTCGACGCGGAGGGCGTAGTCGTCGGCGGCGATGCGCGTCACGGTCCAGCGCACGCCGCTGGGCAGCGCCAGGTCCAGCAACGCCTCGGTGTCGTAGCGGCCCGTGCGGAGCCGGGCCGCCTCCATCTCCAGCCACGCGAGCCAGGCGACGCGCTCCAGGTCGGTCGGGTCGTTCGGCACGACCGCGGTCGGTTCGGGCGGTTCGACCGCGGGCGTGGCGTCCGTAGGCGTGGCGGTCGCGTCGGTGGGCGTCGGGGTCGCCTCCGTCGGGGTCGCGTCCGTGGGGGGCGGTCCGGCGTCGGGGCGCGCGGCGGGGGCGCACGCGCCGAGCAGCAGCGCGGCGAGGAGGGCCGCCGCCGTGCGCCTCACGGGGTGTCCTCCGCGGCGACGGGGGCGAGCCCGAGGTGCAGGACGTAGCGTTGCGCGCCGCGTTTCGCTTCGTAGCGCCCCAGGAGCTCGACCAGGTCGCGTTGGAGCGCCTTCGCGTCGGGGTAGTCCAGCATCAGGTCCTCCCGCCAGGCGGACAGGACGGCGGGACCGTCGGGGTCGAGGGGGGCGACGTCGGCGTCGGGGCGGACCGCCATCTGCACCTGGACGCGCCCCCGGGCGTCGCGGTAGATGCGCGTCCCCCACGTCCCGATCGCTTCGCTGCGGGCGCGCACGACGCTGCGCCGAAGCAGCCGCGCGACCCACGCCTCGCGGTCCGCGAGGGCGTCGTCGAGGTCGTCGGCGGCGGACGCCTCGAACGGCACGAAGAACACGTCGGCGACGGCCCGGTAGCGGCGGCGGGGGCGGCCCCGCCGCGGTTCGGTGGCCACGACCTCGAGCAGGCCGGCGTCGTGCAGGCGGCGCACGCGTTTGAGGACGGTGTTCGGTTTCGCGCCCGACGCGTCGGCCGCTTCGCCGACGGTGGCGGCGCGCCCCAGGAAGGGCGCCAGGTGGGCGCGGTGGCGGGCGTCGAGCAGGAGCGTCGCCTGCGTCCGGTCGCGGACCACGCGGACGCGGGGGGCGTCCGGCGGCCGGTCGGGCGACGCGGGGTGGGCATGTGACTCGGTATCCTTCACGTCACGTAGAAGCGTACGACACTCGGGGCACGTACCCCGTGCGCCCGCCGCGCCGGCGCGCGTCAGGAGGCTCCCATGTCCGTGAACAGTTTCGGTGCCCGCCACACCTTCCAGACCGGGTCGGGGGAGGCGTTCTACTACCGCCTCGCGACCCTCCAGGACCAGGGCCACGGCGCCATCGACCGCATGCCCTACAGCGTCAAGGTGCTGCTCGAGTCGCTGCTGCGCAACGAGGACGGCTTCGTCGTGCGCCGCGAGGACGTGCTGAACCTCGCGTCGTACGACGCGACGAACCCCGCCAAGCACGAGGTGCCGTTCATGCCGGCCCGCGTGGTGCTGCAGGACTTCACCGGCGTGCCCGCCGTCGTCGACCTCGCGGCGCTGCGCAGCGCGATGCACCGGATGGGCGGCGACCCGAAGACCATCAACCCGCAGGTGCCCGTCGACCTGGTGATCGACCACAGCGTCCAGGTCGACCAGTACGACTCGCCGTTGGCGCTGCTGCAGAACGCGGAGATCGAGTTCGAACGCAACCGCGAACGCTACGAGTTCCTCCGTTGGGGGCAGGCGGCGTTCGACGACTTCGGGGTCGTGCCGCCCGCCTCGGGGATCGTGCACCAGGTGAACCTCGAGTACCTCGCCAAGGGCGTCCAGAGCCGCCCCGAGGAGGGTGGCGAGGTCGTCTACCCCGACAGCCTCGTCGGGACCGACAGCCACACCACCATGATCAACGGCCTCGGGGTCGTCGGGTGGGGGGTCGGCGGGATCGAAGCGGAAGCGGTCATGCTCGGCCAACCGATCTACATGCTGACGCCCGAGGTGGTCGGCTTCGAACTCACCGGCCGCCTCGCCGAGGGCGCGACCGCGACGGACCTGGTGTTGGTCGTGACGCAGATGCTGCGCGAGCACGGCGTGGTCGGCAAGTTCGTCGAGTTCTTCGGGGACGGCCTGGACGCGATGACGGTGCCGGACCGCGCCACGATCGCGAACATGGCGCCGGAGTACGGCGCGACGATGGGCTTCTTCCCGACCGACGCGGAGACGCTGCGCTACCTGCGGCAGACCGGCCGCCTCGACGACGAGGTGGAGGCGGTCGAGCGCTACGCCAAGGCCAACGGCCTGTTCCGCGAGCCGGGCGCGCCGACGCCGACCTTCCGGGACGTGCTGCACCTCGACCTCGGCAGCGTCGACCCGAGCCTCGCGGGCCCCAAGCGGCCGCAGGACCGCATCCGCCTGAGCGCCATGAAGACGACGTTCGAGGCGGACCTCGTGAAACCCGCCGCGGAGCGCGGCTTCGAACTGAGCGAGGCGGAGCTCGCGTCGCACGCGACGTTCGAGGATGCCAACGGCACGCACGAGCTGACGCACGGCGACGTGGTGATCGCCGCGATCACGTCCTGCACGAACACGAGCAACCCGTCGGTGATGCTGGCCGCCGGCCTGGTCGCCAAGAAGGCGGCCGAGCGCGGCCTGCACGCGAAACCGTGGGTGAAGACCAGCCTCGCGCCCGGCAGCAAGGTCGTCACGGAGTACCTCACCGAGACCGGCCTCATGCCGCACCTCGAGAAGGTCGGCTTCTACCTCGTCGGCTACGGCTGCACCACCTGCATCGGGAACTCCGGGCCGCTGCCCGACGCGGTCGCGCAGGCGATCCAGGAGGGCGACCTGGTCGCCGCCAGCGTCCTGTCCGGGAACCGCAACTTCGAGGGCCGCATCAACCCGCACGTCAAGGCGAACTACCTCGCGAGCCCGCCGTTGGTGGTCGCCTACGCGCTGGCCGGGACGGTGCACGTCGACCTGGTGAACGAGCCGATCGCCACGGACGACGCCGGCGAGCCGGTCTACCTGCGCGACCTGTGGCCGACCCACGAGGACGTCACGGCGCACCTCGAGGCGGCGATGAACCCCGAGACGTTCCGCCGGATGTACGACGGCATCGAGGAAAGCAACGAGGCGTGGAACGCGATCCCCGTGAAGGGCGGCGAGCTGTACGCCTGGGACGAGGACAGCACCTACGTCCAGGAGCCGCCGTTCTTCCAGGACATGGCGCCCGACGTCGCGCCGATCCGCCCGATCGAGGGCGCGCGGGTCCTGGTGAAGGTCGGGGACTCCGTCACGACCGACCACATCAGTCCCGCCGGCGCGATCGCGCCCGACACCCCCGCGGGTCGCTACCTGCGCGAGAAGGGCGTCGCGCAACGCGACTTCAACAGCTACGGCTCCCGGCGCGGCAACGACCGCATCATGACGCGCGGGACGTTCGCGAACATCCGCCTCAAGAACCAGCTGGCGCCGGGCACCGAGGGGGGCTACACGACCGACGTCACGACCGGTGAGGTGAGCTTCATCTACGACGCCGCCCAGCGCTACCAGGCGGCCGGCATCCCCTCCGTCGTGCTCGCCGGGCACGACTACGGGATGGGCAGCAGCCGCGACTGGGCGGCGAAGGGCACCTACCTGCTGGGGGTGCGTGCGGTGATCGCCGCGAGCTACGAACGCATCCACCGCTCGAACCTCATCGGGATGGGGGTCCTGCCGCTGCAGTTCCGCGACGGCGAGAGCGCCGACGCGCTCGGCCTGAGCGGCCTGGAGACGTACACGATCCACGTCGACGACGCGCTCGAGCCGGGCGGGGTCGTGCCGGTCACCGCGACGGCGGAGGACGGCACCGTCACCCGCTTCGAGGCCGTCGCCCGCCTCGATTCGCCGGTCGAGATCGACTACTACAAGAACGGCGGCATCCTCCACACGGTGCTCCGCCGCCTCTTCGCCGAAGCGAACGCCGCGACCGCCTGAGCGCCCGTGCGCGCGCTCGTCGTCCTCCTCCTGACCGCCTGCGCCGCGATCGCCGCGGCGCAGGCGCCCGCGACGCCCGCCCCGCCCGCGGGGAGCGTGGCGTTGCGCGTCCTGCTCGCCGAGGACGTCGAGCGCTACGAGGCGCGCATCGACGGGCCGCACGAGGTGCGCACCGAGCGCGCCGCGAGGCGCAGCGCCACCCCACTCGACTGGCCGGTGGAGGTGCGCGGCGACCAACTGTACGCCGCGGGGTTCCGCGTCGGGCCGTGGCTCACGCTGGCGCCCGCGTCGGGCGTCATCGAGGTCGACGGCCGCCGCTACCGCGGCGCGTTGCGGCTCGAGGCGGCGGACGGGGCGCTGCGCCTCGTGAACGTCGTGGACCTCGAGGCGTACCTCCGGGGGGTCGTGCCGGCGGAGGTGCCGGCCGAATGGCCGGCCGCGGCGCTCGAGGCGCAGGCGATCGCCGCGCGGACGTACACGGTGGCGAACCTCGATCCGGCGGCGCCGTACGACATCTGCGCGACCCTCTTGTGCCAGGTGTACGACGGCGTCGCGGCGGAGGACCCCCGCACCGACGCCGCCGTCCGCGCGACGGAGGGGCGCGTGGTGCGCGCCGGCGGGGAGGTGGCGCGGACGTACTACCACGCCGACTCCGGCGGGCGGACGGCGTCCGCGGCGGAGGTGTGGGGGTACGACCGCAGCTACCTCCGCACGCGCGAGGACGTTGCCGTCGCCAGCCCGCACCGCGGCTGGACGGCGACCCTCGCCCCGGCCCGCCTGGCGGCGGCGTTGGCGGCGGAGGGCCGCGACGTCGGGACGCCGACCCGCCTCCGGATCACGGAGACGAGCGCGTCGGGCCGCGCGAGTCGCGCGGTGATCGAGGGGACCGCGGGTTCCGTGACGCTGGCGGGGCCGCGCCTCACGCGGGTCCTGCGCGGCGCGGGCCTCAAGTCGACGCGGGTGACGTCGACCGGTCCCCTGTCGGTGCGCGGCGACGGCTGGGGGCACGGCGTCGGCCTCAGCCAGTACGGGGCGATGGGCCTCGCCCGGCAGGGCCGCACCGCGGAACAGATCCTGCGCTTCTACTACCCCGGGACGCGGGTCGCGGCGCTGCCGCGCGACCCGGTGCTGGCGGCGCGCTGACGCGCGCCGCGCCCCTCAGCGCGCCAGCTTGACGGCGGCCAGCAGGTCCCCGAGGTCCCCCTGGCCCGACGCGAAGTCCGCCTGGCAGCGCTCGACGTAGTGCTCCAGGACGGCGTCCCCGGTCGCGTCGAGGGCGCTGCGGACGCCGGCGAGCAGCGTCAGGATGTCGGTGCAGGAGCGGTCCTCGTCGACCATGCGTTGCAGGCCCCGCACCTGGCCCTCGAGGCGCTTGAGGCGGTTGAGGATGCGCTTCTTCTCCTCGGGGGGGATCGCGACGGTCGCGGTGGTGGGGGTGGTGGCCGGGTCGGGGGTCGGGGCGTCGGGCATGGGGGTCTCCTGTTCGGGGGTGGGGCGTCAGTGGGGCAGGTGGCGGCGGGTCGCGCCGTACGTCCAGGTGCCGAGCAGGGCCCCGATCAGCACGACGGCGAAGGCGGGGAGCCCCGCGCCGACCAGGGCGAGGATGGGGCCGGGGCAGGCACCGACGAGCGCCCACCCGAGCCCGAAGACGGAGCCGCCCCCCAGGGTGCGCGGGAGGCCGCCCTCCTTCGGGGGCACGGCGATCGGGGTCCCGTCGAGGGCGCGCGCGCCGGAGCGGCGCAGGAGCGTCACGCCGACCATCGCCACGAGGACGGCGGAGCCGATGACGCCGTACATGTGGAAGGCGTCGAAGCGGAACATCTCCTGGATGCGCCACCAGGCGACGACCTCGCTGCGGACCAGCACCAGCCCGAAGGCCGCGCCGGCCGCGAGGTAGGCGAGCGCCGCGCGCGCCCCGAGGCCGCGGCGCGCGGCCGGGGTCTCCGCGCAGTCGGGCGGGTGCGGCGTGGCGGTGGGGCCCGGCGTCGTCATGCGGCACCCCCGCCGGTCAACGCCGGCAGCAGGACCGGCAGCAGCAGGTGCGTCCCGACCAGCCCGCCGGCGAAGAAACCGATCACCGCGAGGAGGGAGGGGAGCTGGCGGGTGGCGAGCCCGGTGATGGCGTGCCCCGACGTGCAGCCGCCCGCCCACCGCGCCCCGAACCCCACCAGGAAGCCTCCGGCGAGCAGGAACGCCCAGACCGCGGGGCGGCGCAGCGCGTCGGCGGAGGCGAGCGCGGCGGGGGCGAGACCGCCGTCGGGCGTCACGCCGTACGCCGCGAGCGCGTCGCGCGTGGCGGACGCCACGGTGAGGGGGGCCTGGCCGAGGGCGGCGACGGCGCCGCCCAGCACGATCCCGAGGGCGAAGAGGAGGTTCCACCCGCCGACGTCGCGCCAGGCGTAGCGGAAGTACGCCGGCCCGCCGGGCAGGATCGCGCAGGCGTGCCGCAGCGAGGAGGAGACGCCGAACGCCTTGTTGCCGATCCACAACAACAGCGGCACGACCGCCCCGATGAGGGGGCCGGCCAGCCACCACGGCCACGGCGACGTGAGCCAGGTCTCGATACCCATGGGGGGTACGGTACCCGCGCGTCCACCGACGCATCAAGGGCGGCGGACCGCGCGCCGGCGACCTGCTACCCTGCGCCCGTGAGACACCGCCGTTCCCGCGTCTCCTGCGCCTCCCGCGCCGCACGACCCCTCCGGGTCGCGGCCCCCGCCCGGAGGGCCCGTGCGGGCCTATAGGGGCGTCGTCCGCGGCGAGGTGGTCCGCCTCGAGGAGGGCGTCCGCCTCCCCGACGGTGCCGTGGTCACCGTGACGGTCGGCGAGGGGGAGCTCGTGCGCGCGACGTTGCGGGCCGCTCTGCGCCGCAACGCGCCGAGGCGCTCGCGCGCGCGCCGCCGCCCGGTTCCCGCCGGCGGCGGGGCGTGAGCCGCCTCGTTCTCGTCCCCACGCCGATCGGGGCCCTGCGCGACGTGACGTTGCGCGCCCTCGACGTGCTCGGAGGCGCCGACGTCGTCGCGGCGGAGGACACCCGGCGCAGCGCGACGCTGCTTCGCGAGCACGGGATCGCCACCCCCCTCGTGCGGCTCGACGCCCACACGATCCCCACGCGCGGCCCCGGCCTCCTCGCCGAGCACGCGACCGTCGCCTACGTCACCGACGCCGGCACGCCCGGCGTCAGCGACCCCGGCGCGGACCTCGTCCGCCTCGCGCTGGACGCGGGGCACGACGTCGAGGCGTTGCCGGGCCCCAGCGCCGTGCTGCCCGCCCTCGTCCTGTCCGGCCTCCCGGTCGCCCGCTTCACCTTCGAGGGGTTCCTCCCCCGCAAGGGCCGAGACCGCGGAGACCGCCTCGCTCGGCTCGCCGCCCGCCCGGAGACGACGGCGCTGTACGAGGCGCCCGGGCGCGTCCCCGGCACCCTCGCCGACCTCGCCGAGGCCTGCGGCGGGGACCGCCCCGCGAGCCTCTCGCGCGAACTCACGAAACGCTTCGAGACCACCCTCCGCGGGTCGCTCGCGGACCTCGCGACCGCCACCGCCGCCGACCCGCCGCGCGGCGAGTGCGTCGTGGTGGTCGGGGGCGCACCCGAGGGGGCGCCGGGTCCGCCCCCCGGGGAGGCGGACCGCTACGCCGCGGCGCTGCGCGGCGCCGGCGTCACCGGCCGGACCCTACGCGACGCCCTGGTCGCGCTCGGGGTGGCGAAGAACGACGCGTACCGCGCCGCCCTCGACGGGGAGGAAGGCTAGCGTCGCGGGCGCGTCGTCGGCCGAACGCCCGCCCGCGCGCGCCGGCCTGCTACCCTAAGGCTTTGCGCCCCCGCGCACGCACCCTCGCGCGCGACCCCAACCTGCGCACCCCCAGCATGAGCAACCCAGGATGAGCGACCGCACGACGCCCCCGCCCCCCGCGGCGCCGGACCCCTCCGCGCGCACGCCCGCCCCGCCGCCCGCCCCCGCGGACGGCGGCCGGATCGCAGGCCTTCCCGCCGTCGCGCGCCTCGCGCGCGTCGCGCGGGACGCGGGGCCGCGCGTCGTCCTGACGACGCCCGAGCGTGCGCCCCTCTTCGAGGGCGCCGCGGCGTTCGGGGCGCCGGTCACGACCGACCCCGACCTGGACGGCTGGGGGGAACGCAGCGACCTGGTGATCGCGACGTTCGAGCACGCCGTCCGGGCGTTCCCCGCCGACCCCGAACGCTACGAGCTGGCCTTCGCGCCCGGCGCGTCGTTCCCCCGCAGCGACCTGCTCGACCGGCTCGACGCCTTCGGGTACCCCCGCGACGCGACGCCCGGCGTGCAGGTGCACGGCGACACCGTGACGGTCTACCTGGGGGACGACCCCGACGGCCCGCAGCTTCGCTTGGGGTTCTTCGGGGACGACCTCGACGAGGTCCGCGAGAACGGCGTCGCCCGCGACCGCTTCGCGCTCCGCCCCCGGCGCGACGCGCCGCTCTTCGAGGACGAGGAGGACGCCTGGACGTCGACCGTCCTGGAGGCCCTGCCCGGCCCGGTCTTCCTCGACGCCCCGGAGCTCGTCGAAAGCGTCCTCGACGCGGCCGACGCGCGCGCCCTCTGGGCGCGGCTTGCGGAGCGCCGCGTCACGTCGTTCGGGCGCGATCCGTTGGACCTCCCCGAACGCGAGCGCGACGTCGCGCCGCTCGACTACTACCGCGCCCGCCTCGAGGACGCCGCGGCGGACGTCGAAACGTGGTTGCGCGACGGGTTCGACGTCGCGGTTCTGGTGCGCTTCGAACGCACCGGTCGCTACCTCCAGGAGCGCCTCCTCGGGCACCTCGATCCGGCGTGGGCGTCGCACGTCCCCCCGCCCGATGCCGGCGCGCGGCCGCCCGGCGCGTCGGGCGCGCTGCGCCTCGTGCTCGGGGGCCGGACGGAGGGCGGGTACCGCGACGACGCCCGCCGCGAGGTCGTCCTGAGCGAGGACCTGCTGTACGGCCACCAGGGGGCCCGCGCCCTCAAGCGCCTGCCGGGCCGCAGCGTGCAGGACGCCAGCCAACTCGCGGTCGGCGACTTTTTGATCCACCCCGACCACGGCGTCGGACGCTTTCAGGGGCTCGAGTCCCGGTCGGTGTTGGGCGTCGCGCGGGACTACCTCGAACTCCGTTACGCCGGGGAGGGCAAGCTCTACCTCCCCGTCGAGCAGCTCCCGCTGTTGCGGCGCCACCCCGGCACGAGCGACGAACCGCCGCGCCTCTCGACGTTGGGGACGAACGAGTGGTCGCGCGCCAAGGAGAAGGCGCGCGTCAGTGCGCAAGCGCTCGCAGCGGAACTCATCAAGACGTACGCGCAACGCCAAGTGACGCAGGGCACCGCCTTTCCCGAGCAGGAGAGCTGGCGGGGCCTGGCCGAAGCGAACTTCCCGTACGAACTCACGCCGGACCAGGCGACCGCGGTGGAGGCCACCCTCGCCGACATGGAGTCCAGCATCCCCATGGACCGCCTCGTGAGCGGCGACGTGGGGTTCGGCAAGACCGAGGTGGCGATCCGGGCGGCGCTGCGCGCCGTCGCCAACGGCCGGCAGGTCGCCATGCTGGTCCCCACGACGGTCCTCGCGAAACAGCACTTCGATACGTTCGCCGCGCGCTTCGACGGCCTCCCGGTCGAGGTGGCGTTGTTGTCGCGCTTCGCCAGCGACACGGAAGCCCGCGCGACGCTCGAGGGCCTGAGCGACGGCACGATCGACGTCGTGATCGGGACGCACCGGCTGCTGAACGAAGCGGTCCGCTTCGCGCGGTTGGGGTTGTTGATCATCGACGAGGAGCACCGCTTCGGGGTGGGGCAGAAGGAGCGCCTCAAGAGCCTCCGCGCGAACCTCGACGTGCTCTCGCTGTCCGCGACCCCCATCCCGCGGACGCTGTACATGAGTCTGGTGGGCCTGCGCGACGTCAGCCAGATCATGACGCCGCCCGCCGGCCGGAAACCGATCCGGACGGTGCTGCAGCCCTACGACCCGGTGACGGTCCGCAGCGCGATCCTGCACGAGCTCGAGCGGGGCGGGACGACGTACTACATCCACGACCGCATCGGCTCCATGGCGATGCGGGCGAAGACGTTGCAGCAGCTCGTGCCCGAAGCGCGCATCGGGGTGGCGCACGGCCGGATGGATCCCGCCGACCTCGAGTCGGTGATGCTGAACTTCGAGGGGGGCGCCTTCGACGTGCTGCTCTCGACGACGATCGTCGAGTCCGGCCTCGACGTCGAGGGGGCGAACACGTTGATCATCGAGCGCGCCGACCGCCTCGGTCTGGCGCAGCTCTACCAGTTGCGGGGGCGCGTCGGTCGCCGCCGCACCGAGGCGTGGGCGTACCTGCTGTACCCCGGGCGCCTCAAGGAGCAGGCCCAGAAACGCCTCTACGCCATCCACGAGTTGGGGGACCTCGGCTCCGGTCACCGCCTCGCGGAGAAGGACATGGAGATCCGCGGGGTCGGCAACCTCCTCGGGCCCGAGCAGCACGGGCACGTCAGTGCGGTGTCGCTGGAGGTCTACACCGAACTGCTCGCCGAGGAGGTCGCGAAACTCAAGGGCGAAGCCCCGACGCACGCGACGCCGCCCGTCGCGATCGACCTGAACGTCGACGCGCGCCTCACACCGACCTACCTGCCGGACGACGACGAACGCATCGCGACGTACGGACGCCTCGCCGAAGCCACTGGCCTGGCCGAGGTGGCGCGCGTCGCGAAGGAGGTCCGCGAGGCGCGGGGTCCGTTCCCCCCGGAGGTCGCGGCGTTCTTCGATCTCGTGAAGTTGCGCCTGATCGCGCGGCAGAAGGGCGTCGCCTCGATCGCGGAGCACATGACCGACGTGCAGGTGTCGTTCCACGAGGCGTTCGACGAACTCGAGTACGACCCGCGCGCCCTCCGCGAGCTGCCGTTCACCGCCGAAGCGACGCGCTACCCGCCGGGGTTCAGCGTCAAGAAGAAGGGCCTCGAGGTCGAGGCCCTCCCGAAACGGCTGCAGCAACTGTTGCAGGTCGTCGGCTGAGCCACGGAACGGCAGCCGCGCGGCGCGCCGCACGCGTGCAGGGCTCACGACGACGGCCGGCCCCGCAGGGCCGGCCGTCGACGCAGGGTCGGCGCGCGAAGCGCGCCGAGCCTCAGAAGTCGAAGTGGTAGTTCACCCCGACGCGACCGAGGAAGCCGAAGCCGGTGCTGGGGTCGTCTTCGTCGTCGGCGCTGGAGCCTTCGTACACCTCGAGGCCGTAGCTCGGGCCGCCCTCGAAGAACACGCCGACGTCGTTGCCGCCCAGGTCGAGGCCGAGGTCCGCCAGCAGGATCTCCGCACCGGCGAGACCGTGGATGGCGAACTTCGTGTCGAAGATCGTCGAGGCGCCGCCGCCCACGTACAGCGTGGCGGGAACGTCGCCGGTGTCGACCGGCGCGGCGTAGATCAGGTCCGCCCCGAGCTCGAAGCCGGTGGGGCTGACGTACGCGTAGCCGAGGTTCGCGCGGACGCCGAGCCCTTCGATGCCGACGTCGGACACGCCGACGTGGGCGTGGGCGCCGGGCGCGCCGGCGCTCGCGCCGACCCAGGCGCTCTGGGCGAAGGCCGCGCCGCCGGTGAGGACGAGGGCGGAAAGAACGGTCAGAAAAGTCGTACGCATGAGTCCCTCCAAGTGGGCAGGATCGGAGGCGCGCACGGTGCGCGCCTCAACCGAGGAAAACGGTAGCACGCGCGCGGCCGCAGGGAACGTGCGATACGCCGCACGTCGCGGCCGTCAATCGTCGCTACGGAGGCGTTCGGCGAGGCGCCGGTCGGCGCTCCGCACGACCTGCGTCGCGCGGTTGCAGGGGGGCAGCCCGCCGTGGCGTTCGGCGTACGCCGCGAGCGCCTCCGCTTCGTCCGCCTTCGGGGTCGCGCTGTACGTCGTGCGCCAGTAGGCGGCGCGGTCCGCGACGCAACCGCCGGCCGCCAGGTGCTGACGGATGCGGTTCGGAACGTCCCGCCCGGACTGCCCGACGTAGATCGTGCGTTTCGCGTCGTCGGCCAACTCGTACACGCCCGGTTGGGCGTCGCGCCCGCGGCGGGCGGGGAGCGTGGCGAGCGGCCGCCACCGCGCGAACAGCGGCACCGTCAGCTCCGGTAGCCGAGGTCGCGGAGCGCCTCGGGATCCATCCGCCAGTCGGGCCGCACGACCACCTCGAGGTCCAGGAACACCTGCTCGTCGAGGAAGGTCTCGAGCTGTTTGCGAGCGGTGCGCCCGATCTCCTTGATCATGCGGCCGCCGTGCCCGATGACGATCCGGCGGTGCTGGGACTTCTCCACCCACACGTCCGCCTGGATCACCAGCGGGTCGCCCGCCTCCGGGTCGGCGTCCACCCATTCGCGCACCTCGACCGCCACGCCGTACGGCAGCTCCTGCCGGAGGTGCGTCAGCGCGCTCTCGCGGATGAGTTCCCCCGCCCACTGTTCGCGGGTCTGGTCGCTGCGGATCGTGTCGGGAAAGAAGTAGGGGCCCTCCGGCATCAGGTCCAGCAGGTCCTCGCGCAACGCGTACACCGCCGCGGGGTCGCGTTGCGCCGACAGCGCGTAGCGACGGGCCGGCGTCCGGCCCAGGTCGGCGTAGAGGTCCATCGCCTCCTCGGGGTACTTCGCTGCGTCGAGCTTGTTGCCGACCAGGAACACCGGCGTGTCGGGATCGAGTCCGTCCAGGAGGCGGGCGACGGCGCGGTCCTCGTCACCGGGCGGACGGCGCAGGTCGACGACCCACAGGATCACCTCGACGTCGGCCACCGCCCCGCGGATCTCGCGGGTCATGAACTGGTCCAACTCGGTCCGCCCCGAATGCAGGCCGGGGGTGTCGACGAACACGAGTTGGCGGCGGGCGTCGACGTCGGTCCAGATGCCGCGCACGCCCCGCCGCGTCGTTTGCGGTTTCGCGCTGATCGGGGCGACCTTCACGCCGAGCATCGTGTTCAACAACGTCGACTTGCCGACGTTCGGTTTCCCGAGGATCGCCACGAACCCGGCGTGCGTCGGGGTCTCGGGGCCCTCGGGCGCCTCGGGCGTCCCCGCGTCGGGGGCCGGTCTCTCGGTGGGGTCGTTCGTGTCGGGGCGCGGTGCGCCCTCGTCAGGTCCGTCGCGCACGACGTCCTCCCGTCCGCACCACCGCTCGGCCTCGCGCCATGCGAAGGGGCCCCTCGCGGGGCCCCATCGGCGGTTGGTTGCGGGGACAGGATTTGAACCTGTGACCTTCGGGTTATGAGCCCGACGAGCTACCAGACTGCTCCACCCCGCGGCGGTGCAAAGAGAAGTCTACACCCTCGCGTCCGGTCAGGTCAACGTCATGTATGGGTTCAGGACGTTTGGGACACGTGGGGTTCCGTGGCGCGCGGGTCCTGCATGAACGATGGGAGGCGGAGGCCACACGAAACCGCACGGGCTCCAAGGTGGCGCTCCGCTCACGGGAACGGACGCGACGGAGCCAGCGGTTCCGGTGCCGCTCAGTGACGGAGACCGCGGCATCCCGACGTCGATCGAGCGGCGGGGTGACGTGCGGCGGCGTCGGGGCGTCGTCAGCCGGGGTAGCCGTCGCCGGCCAGGCAGGCCTGCGCGTCGAGGTGAAGGGCGTCGATCGTGGGGGAGGTGCCGCAGATGGCGCACCCGGGTTGCGGGCCGATGCGGATGCGTTGCGTCGTCCAGGTCCCCAGGTCGAGATGGAGGAGGCCCTCGGGGGCGGCGGGGACGGTGCCGGCGGCGAGGCGGAGCGCCTCGAGCGCCATCCAGGACCCGATGACGCCGGCGGCGGGGCCGGCGACGCCGGCCTCCGCGCAGGAGGGGATCGAGTCGGGGGGGGGTGCCGTCGGGTGGAGGCACCGGTAGCAGGGGGCGCGTCGCCAGTCCGCGCCGTGCTCGCTGCGGTCGCGCACCAGGCGCGCGACCTGTCCCTCGAGGCGCGAGACCGAGCCGAACACCAGCGGCACGTCCTCGAGGACGCAGGCGTCGGACACCAGGTAGCGCGTGGCCGGGTTGTCGGTCGCGTCGATGACGACGTCGTGCCCCCGCACGAGGTCACGCCCGGTGTCGGGCCCGAAGGTGGTGGCGTGCGGCGTCACGTGCAGCGCGCCGTCGACCTCCCGGGCGCGGGCGGCGGCCACGTCGACCTTCGGCGCGCCGAGATCCGCCTCTCGGTACAGGATCTGGCGGTGCAGGTCCGCGCGGCGAACCTCGCCACCGTCGACCAACGTGAGGCCCGCCAGGCCGCTGCCCGCCAGGTAGGCCGTGACCGGCGCCCCGAGTCCGCCCAGGCCGACGACGAGGATGCGCGCCTCGGCGAGGGCGGCCTGTCCCTCCGGCCCGAGCTCGGGGAGGACCAGGTGCCGAGCGAAGCGCTCGCGGCGCTCGGAACCGAAACTCGCGTGCGTCGCGCGACTCACGGTGCGTCCCCCGCGGGGAGGACCTCGTGGATCAGGGGGGGCGCCTGCGCGGCGTCCGCGATGCGGACGGCGGCCGTCAACGCCGTCCGGGCCGCGTCGAGGCCGCGCCCGTCCCGGTGATGGATCGTGAGGAGCGGCGCGCCGGCCGACACCGGATCGCCGACCTTCGCCGCGAGCGTCACGCCGACCCCCAGGTCGACGGCGTCCCCCTTCGTCGCGCGGCCGCCCCCGAGCGCCCGGACGGCGCGACCGACGGCGAGGGCGTCGAGCTCCGCGACGACGCCGTCCGTGTCGGCCTCCAGCGTCACGGCGTCCGGCGCGAGCGCCAACGCGTCGGGGTGCGCCAGGTCGCCGCCCTGCGCCGCGATCCAGCGGTCGAACGTCGCGCGGGCGCGTCCGTCATCCAGCGGGGCGGCGACGGTGGCGGGGTCGGCCGGGAGGCCGGACGCGGCCAGCACCTCGCGAGCCAGCACGAGGACGAGCTCGCGCAGGTCCGGGGGGCCGCCCCCCTCGAGCGTCTCGATCGCTTCGCGCACCTCGAGGGCGTTCCCGACCGTCCGGCCGAGCGGTTGCTCCATGCCCGAGAGGACGACCGCGACGTTGCGGCCGGCGTGCACGCCGATCGCCCGCATGCGGCGCGCCAGGTCGCGACCGGCCTCCAGGTCCTTCATGAACGCCCCCCGCCCCACCTTGACGTCCAGCACGATCGAGGCGGCGCCCCCCGCCAGCTTCTTGCTCATGACGCTCGCGGCGATCAGGGGCGGGGACGCGACCGTGGCGGTCGCGTCCCGCAGGGCGTACAGGACGCCGTCGGCGGGAGCCATGGAGGCCGACTGGCCCGCCACCACGACCCCGACCTCCCGCGCTTGCGCGCGGAACGCCGCCTCGTCGAGGGCCGCGCGGTAGCCGGGGATCGCTTCGAGCTTGTCGATCGTGCCGCCGGTATGCCCGAGGCCGCGTCCCGACGCCTTCGCGACCGTCGCGCCGAGCGTCGCGAGGAGCGGCGCGAGCACGAGCGTCGTCTTGTCCCCCACGCCGCCGGTGGAGTGCTTGTCGGCGGTGTGCGGCAGGTCGCTCAGGTCCAGCCGCGCGCCGCTGTCCGCCATCGCTTCGGTCAGGACCCCCGTCTCGCGATCCGTGAGGCCGCGGAACACGACCGCCATCAACCAGGCGGCCGCCTGTTCGTCGGGCACGGTGCCGTCGGCGACGCCCCGCACGAACGCTTCGAGGTCCGCGTCGTCATGGGCGTGCCCGTCGCGTTTCTCGGCGATGAAGGCGGGCAGGTTCATGCGCTCACTGTAGCCAACGCGCCCCATGGGGGCCCGCCCGTCCGGTCACGACGGCGGCGACGCGAGCGCCGCCCACGCCGCGCGGGCCTCCGCCGCCTCGTCCCACGGGTGGGGACCGTCGGCCCGCTCGAGGGTCGCTTCGGGGCCCTTCCCGGCGAGCAGCACCACGTCGCCCGGGGCGGCGTCGGCGACGGCGGCCCGGATCGCGTCGCGCCGGTCGGGGTGAAGGTGGTAGGCGTCGCCCGCCGCGCCACCCGCGGCGCGCGCGCCGTCGGCGAGGGCGGCCAGGATCGCGTCGACGTCCTCCCCCCGCGCGTCCTCCTCGGTGAAGTAGGCGACGTCGGCGTGCCGGACCGCCGCCTCCCCGAGCGGCGCGCGCTTCCCGGGGTCGCGTTCGCCCGCCGCCCCGATCACGACCCGCACGCGCCCCCCGGGGCCGGCCATCGGCCGGACGGTCGCGAGCGCCGCGGCGAGCGCGGGGGGCGTGTGCGCGAAATCCACGACGAGGGCGAACGGGTCGGACGCCACGACCTGCATGCGGCCGGGGATGCCGGGGAACGACGCGAGGCGGGCGACGGCGACGTCGGCGGGGACGCCCTCGTGCGCGGCGGCGGCGACCGCCGCGACGGCGTTCAGGGCGTTGTGGCGGCCGGGGAGGGGGAGGACCCCGGCGTGCTCGCGGCCGTCGGGCGCGGCGAGGCGCACCGTCTGGCCGCCGGGGGCGGGGTCGGCGGCGAGGAGGCGCCAGTCGGCGCGGGGGTCGGCCCCGTAGCTGGTCGAGGGGGTGGGGAGGGCGGCGTAGACGTCGTACGTCGCGTCGTCGCGACACAGGATCGCGTGCGCCGCGCGCGCGATCAGGACGCCCTTCGCGTCGCGGTACGCCTCGAACGACCCGTGGAAGTCGAGGTGCTCCGGCGTGAGGTTCGTCCAGATCGCGAGGGCGTACGCGACGGCGTCGAGGCGCCGTTGCGCCAGCCCGTGCGAGCTGGACTCCAGCACGACGTGGCGCGCGCCGGCGTCGACGGCGGCGGCGAGGAACGCCTGCACTTCGTTCGCTTCGGGCGTCGTGAACCCGCCGGGCGGGCCGGGCGCGTCGTGCCCGAGGCGCACGAGGGCGGTGGACAACAGCGCCGCGTCGCCGCCCGGCGGGGCGGCGCCGGCGGGGCCCTGCAGCAGCCACCAGGCGAGCGCCGACGTCGTGGTCTTGCCGTCGGTGCCGGTCACGCCGATCACCCGCGTCCGGCGCGAGGGGTGGCCGTGCAGCGTCGCCGCGAGGTGGGCGACGGCGCCGCGCGCGTCGTCGACGCGGAGGTACGGCACGCCCGCCAACGCGTCCGTGGGGGGGACGTCGCGCTCCCCGACGACCAGCGTCGCGCCGGCGGCGACGGCGTCGGGCACGAAGGCGTGCCCGTCGAAGCGGGCGCCCCGCCGCGCGACGAAGATCGCGCCGGGCGTCACCCGGGCGGCGTCCTGCGTCACCGCCGTCACGACGGCGTCGGGGAACGCCGACGGGTCGCCGCCCAGCCCGGCGCGGTGGAGGAGGTCGCGGAGGCGCACCCCTACCCCCGCATCACCGGCGGCGTCAGGCCGTGCCGCTCGAGGTCGGCGCAGAGCGCTTCGAAGTCCGCCTCGCGCCCGACGAAGTCGAGGGCGTCGGCGTCGATGGTGACGACGCGGGCGCCGCCGAAGCCGACGGCGAAGGCGTCGTACAGCGTATTCAACGTCGCGAGGTAGTCCGCGTCGATGTCGCGTTCGTAGCCGCGTCCGCGGCGGGCGATGCGGGCCTGCAGGGTCGGGAGCGACGCGCGGAGGTAGACCAGCAGGTCCGGGGGGCGCAACGTCGCGGCGATCGCGTCGTAGAGGCGGCGGTAGGCCGCCCAATCGCGCGCGTCCATCACGCCCCGCGTCCACAACGCCCGCGCGAAGACGTCGGCGTCCTCGTAGATGGTGCGGTCCTGCACGACCCGTTCCCCCGGGTTCACCTGGCGCAGGTGCTGGCGGAGGCGTTCGGCGAGGAAGAAGGTCTGCGAGTGAAACGCCCAGCGCGGCATGTCGGCGTAGAAGTCGCTCAGGTACGGGTTGTCGTCGACCGCCTCGAAGATCGGTTCGAGGCCGTAGCGCTCCGCGAGGCG
The DNA here is from genome assembly GCA_031581195.1 of Trueperaceae bacterium. NCBI lineage: Bacteria > Thermotogati > Deinococcota > Deinococci > Trueperales > Trueperaceae > Trueperaceae bacterium. The sequence goes on from JAVLCF010000002.1 coordinate 43,132, forward strand.
GGTCGTGAGGGTGGATTTGCCGACGCCGACGTTCCCGGCGATCGCGACGTACATCAGGCCGCCTTCAGCGGCGCGAGCACGGCCGCGAGGACCGCCTCGCGGTCGTCGCGGGAGCCGACGAAGTCCACGTCGGCGGCGGGGATCGTGACGACCGGGTGGGGGTAGTGCTCGAAGAAGGCGTCGTACGCCGCGGCGAGCCGGCGGAGGTAGTCCGCCTCGATGTGGGTCTCGAACGGACGGCCGCGCTTCGCGATGCGGCGCAACAGCAGCTCCGGGTCGGCGCGGAGGTGCACGACGACGTCGGGCGGCGTGAGGCGGGGTCGCAGCGACGCGTAGAGGCTCTCGTACAGCGCCCACTCGTCGCCGCGCAGGTTCAACGAGGCGAAGATGCGGTCCTTGTCGAACAGGTAGTCCGCGACGGTGTGCGCCGCGAACAGGTCGCCCTGCGCCTGCTCCTGCGACTGGCGGAAGCGCGACAGCAGAAAGAAGGTCTGGACGTTGAACGCCCAGCGGTCGGGGTCCTCGTAGAAGCGCGCGAGGAACGGGTTCTCCTCGACGACCTCGAGCACGACCCGCGCGCCGAGGCGTTCGGCGAGGAGGTGCGTCAGGCTGGTCTTGCCGACCCCGATGGGGCCTTCGATCGCGATGGTGGCCACGGCCGTCCTCCGGTCCACGAGAATACCGCAGCGACCCCCGAGCACCGCGCCGGCGACCGCGCGTGCTAGCATCCGCTCAGGCATGGACGAAGACTCGCCTCCCAGTCGACCGCGGCGCCCGCGAAGGTCGCCGCGCAGCCCCCACCCCCCCACCTCCGGATCGTCAGGTGCCGGTCGGACGCGTACGGCGCGTCCGGGCCTCGTCGCGTGGGGCGTCGCCCTGCTCGTCGGCGTGCCGCTGGTCGCGTGGGCGCAGGTGCCCGCCGCGCCCGAGACGGGCGTGCAGGCGTGGCAGGTGGCGCTGTTGGTGGTGCTCCTGGCGCTCTCCGGCCTGATGTCGGGTTCGGAGACGGCGCTGACGGCGCTCGGGGCGTGGAAGATCCGGCAGTTGCGCGAGGAGGGCCTCGACCCGACCGGGGTGTTCGGCCTGCTCGAGCGGCAACCGACGCGCTTCATCACGACGCTGTTGATCGGCAACAACCTGGTGAACATCGGAGCGACCGCGCTCGTGACGCAGATGTCGATCCAGCTCTCGCGCCAGGTCGGCTTCGCGGAGTCCCTCGCGGTGGGCTACGCCACCGGCCTCATGACGTTCCTGGTGTTGATCTTCGGGGAGATCACGCCGAAGTCGTTGGCGGTCCACAACGCCGTGGGCTTCAGTCGCGTCGTGATCCGTCCCGTGTACGTCCTCTCGGTCGTGCTGTACCCCGTGGGGCGCTTCTTCACGTGGATCACGACGCTGCTGCTGCGCAGCGTCCGGCTGGAGCCGGCCTCGTCGCCGTTGATTACGGAGAACGAACTGCGCCTCATGCTCCGCAGCGCCGAGGAGTCCGGCGTCATCGAGGCGCAGGAGGAACGGATGATCAAGGGGATCATCGATCTCGAGGAGACCGTGGTGCGCGAGGTCATGACGCCCCGCGTCGACGTCGTGGCGGTCGCCGCCGACGCGCCGCTCGAGGACCTGTTGGCGTTGGTGACCGAGCACGGCTACAGCCGCCTTCCGGTGTACGAGGAGACGATCGACGAGATGCGCGGCATCGTCCTCGCGCGGGACCTGCTGCCCTACCTCGGGCGGCCCGAGGCGTTGGCGCGCCTCACGGTCGCGGACCTGATGGGGCCCCCGCAGTACGTGCCGGAGACCCTGTCGGTCCTGAACCTGCTGCGCGACATGCGCCAGCGCAAGGTGCACCTCGCGGTCGTCGTCGACGAGTTCGGGGGGACGGCGGGCCTCGTGACGCTCGAGGACGTCATCGAGGAGATCACCGGCGAGATCTACGACGAGAGCGACGAGGTGGAGGCCGCCGACGTCGTGGGGCAGGGGGACGGGACGTACCTGGTGCAGGGCACCACGAACCTCGAGGAGGTCGGGGAGGCGCTGCAGCTGGTGTTCGAGGACGAGGGCGAGTACGACACCCTCGCCGGGTTCCTGATCGCGCGGTACGGCTCGATCCCGCAGGTCGGCGACCGACTGGCGCACGACGGCGCCGACTTCGAGGTCGTCGAGGGGGACGAACGTCGCGTCAGTCGCGTCCGGGTGACGCTGCACCGGACGCCGTTCCCGCACGACCTGGACGACGGGGCGGACGACGGCGCGGCGGAGGGCGCGACGTCCGACGTCGCGCCCTCCGTTCAGGGGGGCGTCGCGTCGCTCGACCCCGACGCGTCCGACGTCCCCCCGCGGTAGCGGCGCACCACCCGCGGCCCGATCCGCGCGAGCAGTTCGTAGGGGATCGTGCCGAGCCGCGCCGCGAGCCGCGCGGCGTCCGCCGGCCCGGACCCGGCGAGCAGCGTGACGCGGTCGCCGGGCGCGAGGTCCGCGTCGCCGACGTCGAGCATCAGTTGATCCATGCAGACGCGCCCCACGACCCGGGCGGGGGCGTCCCCGCCGGGGAGGGCGGCGTCGCCGAGGTTCGACGCGCCGCGCGGGTAGCCGTCGGCGTACCCGAGCCGGACGGTCGCGATGCGCGTCGCGCGCGGCGCGGTCCAGGCGTGCCCGTAACTGATGGCGGTGCCGGCCGCGACGTCCTTGACGAACGTGACGGGCGCGTCGAGCGTCAGGGCGGGCGTGAGGTCCGCGGCGGCGTCGGCCAGGTCGGGACTGGGGGCGTGCCCGTAGACGGCGATCCCGGGCCGGACGAGGTCGTGATGCGTCGCGGGGTGCGCGAGCGTCGCGGCGCTGTTCGCCGCGTGGCGGAGGGGGGGCGTGAGGCCGTCGGCCGCCACCGCCGCGAGCGTCGCCTCGAACTGCGCGTGCTGCACGTGGGTCGCGGTCCGGTCCGCCTCGTCCGCGCGGGCGAAGTGCGTCCACACCCCCTCGAGGCGGACGCCGGGCGCGTCGGCGACGGCGCGCGCGACGGCGGCGGCGTCGTGGGGGCCGCGCCCGATGCGGCCCATGCCGGTGTCGACCGCGACGTGGAGGGGCACGTCGTGGGGAAGGTCGCCGGCCGCCCGGAGGGGGGCGGCGGCCCGGGCGGCGGCGGCGACGTCCGCGGTCGTCGCGACGCTCAGGTCGACGCCGCGCGGAAGCAGCGACGCCAGGACCGTCTCGGGGAGCGGTCCGAAGAGGAGGATGCGGCCGGTGACGCCGGCGTCGCGCAAGGCGCGCGCCTCGTGCGGCGTCGCGACCCCGAACCAGCCGACGCCCGCCCCCTCGAGGGTGCGAGCGACGGGCACGAGCCCGTGCGCGTACGCGTCCGCCTTGACCGCCGCGAGCAGCTCGGTGCCTCCCTCGAGGCGCGCCCGGAGGCGGCCCGCGTTCGCGGCGATCGCGTCGAGGTCGATCGTGGCGACCGGCGCGGCGGCGTCGAGCGGGTCGGGGTGGCTCATGGCCCGAGCCTACCGCTCCCGGAGCGCGTCTGGCCGGCGCTCAGTCGTGCGCGGCGGGGGTGACGCCCGGCGCGCCGGTCCGTCGCGCGGAGCGGCGCCAGAGGTCCCACACGGCGATGGCGAGCGAGGCGGCGACGAGGACCTGCACGACGTGCATCACGTCGTGCACCGCGCCGACGCGGGCGGTCGTCAGGACGGCGGACGTCGCGGTGTCCGCCTCCCCGCCGGCGCGCGCGACGACGCGCGCCGCCCAGAAGGTCCCGAGCACGGCGATGCCGCCCGACTGCCCGAACGCTCGCGTCAAGCCCAGCAACGCCCCCGTGACGCCCGACCGCCCGTCCGGGGCGGAGCCCATGATGGCGGTGTTGTTCGGGGTTTGGAAGGTCGCCATCCCCAGCCCGACGAACGTGAACCGCAGGACGAAGCCCAACGCGGTCGTGTCCGCGTCGAGGGTCGCGACGAGGGAGAAGCCGACGAAGGCGAACGCGAGGCCGGCGACCGTGACGCGGCGCGCCCCGAACCGGTCGGCGAGGGTGCCGGCGAGCGGCGCAACGATCACCAACAGGATCGGGGTGACCGACATCAACAGCCCCACGTTCCGCGGCGCGAGCCCGAGGACGTCCTCGAGGTAGAACGGCATGACGAAGATCGTGCCGGCGATCGACACGAACACGCCGAGCGCGATGACGAGGCCCATCGTGAGCTCCGCGTTGCGGAAGAGCGCGAGGTCCAGCACCGGTTGTGCGGTGCGGCGCTCCCACGCGAGGAAGAGCGGGAGCCCGACGACGACACCCAGCGTCGCGGCGAGGATCCACGGGTCGAGCGCGCCGCGCTCCGGCGCCAGCGTCAACGCCAACGACCCGCTGGCGAGCAGGGCGCTGAGCAGCAGTGCGCCGGGCAGGTCGAAGCGTTGCCGTGCGCCCGCAGGGTAGGGCGGGACCGCGAACGCCGCCAGCACGAGGCCCGCCAACGCGACGGGGGCGCCGGCGAGGAACACGAAGCGCCACCCGAGGTCGACGAGGAACCCCCCGAGGGTCGGGCCGATGACGACCCCGACCGACAACACCGCGCCGTTGATGCCGATCGCGCGGCCGCGCTGCGCGGCGGGGAAGACGTCGGTCACGATCGCCAGCCCGATGCTGGTCAGGATCGCGCTGCCGACGCCGTTGACGAGGCGGAACGCGATCAGCCACGCGAGGTCGGGGGCGAGGCCGGCGGCGAGGGTCGCGCCGGCGTACGTCGCGAAGCCGACGAGCAGCACGACGCGTTTGCCGACCATGTCGGCGATCCGGCCGACGATCGGCATCAGCGCGGCGGTGGTAAGGAGGTAGGCGAGCACCACCCACTGCACCGCCGCGAACGGCACGTCGAACGCCTTGGCGAGGGTGGGGAGCGCGACGTTGACGGCGGTCCCGGTGAACGTCGCGACGAACGCGCCGAGCGAGGCCGCCGCCAGGATCCACGCCCGGCGGCGCGGATCGTGGGCGGCGGGGTTCAACTCCATCCCCGGAGTGTCGCACGCCGGGCGGCCCGACACCGTGAAGTCCGACGCCGAGCGCCCGTGCGCGTACCGATACTCCGAATCGACGTGGTGGTACGGTGCGGTCGTGCCAACCGTGCGACGTACCGCACCGTATCTCGGGCGCTCCGCCCTCGCGGTCCTGCTCGCGCTCGGGGTCGTCGGGTGCGACGGGCGGGGTGGGTACGTCCGCATCGACGCACCCGACCACGTCCAGCTGCTCGTGGAGGAACGCAGGACCCTCGACGTCGACGTCACGGCCGACGGCGCCGCCGACCCCGGACTGGCGTGGACGAGCCTCGATCCGGCCGTTGCGGCGGTCGCGGACGACGGCACCGTGACCGGCGTCGCGGCGGGCGCGACCCGGATCACGGTCGCCAGCACCGCCCTCCCCGACGAACGCCGGAACGTGGACGTCGACGTCCTCACCGCCGCGGACCACCCGGCGTGGGTCGCGGCGCCCGACGCGAGGCCGGCGATGCGGTTCGACGTGGGCGTCCGCACCACCCCCGACGGCCCCGTCGCGGTCGTGCGCAACGCCAACGCGCGTCCCGAGGACGACGGGCGGCGGGCCCAGGACGCGTCCGCCGGCCCCGGCGGGGCCGCCGTCGGGCCCACCGGCCCGACCTGCCCGGAGGCGGCCGAAGCACCGGTGGACCGCGTCCTGGTCCGCTACGCTTCGCCCCCGACCGCCGCGACCGACGTCACCGCACGGCCGTCCCCCTGGACGCGCGTCCGACGGATCACCGACACGCTGCACGTCGTCGAGGCCGACGCGGCCCGCGGGGCCGTGCGGACGGCCGCCGCGCGCT
>JAVLCF010000003.1 GCA_031581195.1 Trueperaceae bacterium
CCCCGCGCGACGGGGGCCGGACCGAACGGCGCCGCCTCCGCGGCCGTCGAGGTGGCGGGCGGCTGCGCGCCCCACGCGCCGCGGAGGGTGCGGGCGGCGCCGCCTCGGTGCGTGAGCGCGAGGCGCCCCGCGACCGGGCCCAGCCCCCCGCGCACCGTGGCGCCTCCGGCCCACGCGACCGGTCCGGACCGGTCGGCGCGGACGCCGAAGCCGCCCTCCACGATCCCCGTCCCCAACGGGCCGGCCGTCGCTGCGTACCGCGCGGCGGCGTCCAACCCGACGGTCGGCCCGACGACGGCGGCGACGTCCAGGACCGCGCCGGAGCGGCGGAGGTCCTCGACGCCGACCCGGAGGGATGCGGCGAACGGGGGCGCGCCGCCCCCCACCGCGACCGTCCCGACCGCGAGCGCGCCCGTCACGGTCGGCGTCTGCGCCACCGCGAACGGGGTGCAGAGGAGGGCGGCGAGGACCGCGCGCGCCGCCGGCCGCGGGCCGCGCGCCCGGCGCCCGGTGCTGCGATGCGTCATGCCGTCAGCCTCGCACGCCGGCGGGGGCGGGGGCGGGGCCGGTGGTACACTCCGCCCCGGCTGCGCGGCCCGGGCCGCGCGCCTGGAAGGACGTCCCATGCACATCCTCGGTCGCTTGACCGTGCTCCCGAACCTGCCCGAACCGCTCGCCCCCCTGCGCGACCTGGCGCACAACCTGTACTGGACCTGGACGCCGGAGGTGCGGGCGTTGTTCCGCGACCTCGCCCCGGACGTGTGGGAGGCGTCGGGCCACACGCCGGCCCGCGTCCTGCGCGACGTGCCGCAGGCGCGCCTCGACGCCGCGGCGGAGGACGACGCCTTCGTCGCGCGGGTCCGGGCGGCGGACGACGCCTTCCGTCACGCCCTGAGCCGCCCGAGCCCCTACGACGCGGCGCGCGCGGCGGGGGAGACGTACGCGTACTTCTGCGCCGAGTACGGCTGGAGCGAAGCGGTCGCGCTGTACTCCGGCGGGCTCGGCGTCCTCGCCGGCGACCACACGAAGGCCGCCAGCGACCTCGGCGTGCCGCTCGTCGGGGTCGGCCTCTGGTACCCCGAGGGGTACTTCCATCAACGCATCGCCGCCGACGGGACCCAGGAGGCGGTCTACCGCCGTCTGGACCCCGCGACGCTCGGCTTCACGCTCGCCACCACGCCCGACGGCGACGTCGCCGAGGTGCACGTCGAGGCGTTCGGGCGCCCCCTCGCGGTGCGGGCCTGGCGGCTCGACGTGGGCCGCGTCCCGGTGTACCTGCTGGACGTCGATCACGACGGCAACGACGCCGAGGATCGGGCGTTGCTGCAGCGCCTGTACGGCGGCGACCAACGCACCCGCATCGCGCACGAGATGATCCTGGGGGTCGGTGGGGTCCGCATGCTGCGGGCCTTGGGGATTTCGCCCACGTCGTGGCACATGAACGAGGGGCACAGCGCGTTCATGCCGCTCGAGCGGGCCCGCGAACTCGTCGCGGACGGCGCGTCGTTCGCGACGGCCCGGGAGCGGGTCGTGGCGAGCACGGCGTTCACGGTGCACACGCCGGTCGCCGCCGGCAACGACGCGTTCGCCTTCGACCTGGTGAACCAGGCGTTCGGGGGGTGGTGGGGGGCGCTGGGCTTGCGCCAGCACGACTTCCACGAGCTCGGGCGCGCCGACCACGGGTGGGGTCCGGTGTTCAGCATGACCGCGTTGGCGCTGCGCTTCAGTTCGTTCCGCAACGGCGTCGCGGAGCTGCACGGGCACACGAGCCGGCGGATCTGGTCGGACCTGTGGCCCGACGTCCCGACCCACGACGTCCCGATTCGGCACGTCACGAACGGCGTGCACGCCCGCACCTGGATCGCCCCCGAGATCCAGCGGCTGCACGACGCCACGCTCGGCAGCGACTGGCGCGACCGCCTCGACGACCCCGCGACGTTCGCGCCGGTCCGCGACGTCGACCCGGCGGCGTTGTGGGCGGTCCGACGCGAGATGAAGGCCCGCTCGGTGCGGCTGTTGCGGCGGCGCGTGCGCGCCCAACGCGTCCGCCAGCAGGCGTCCCCGACCGCGCAGCACGACAGCGACGCGCTGTTCGATCCCGAGCGCCTCACGATCGGTTTCGCGCGCCGCTTCGCGACGTACAAACGCGCGACGTTGATCTTCCACGACCTGGACCGCTTGGAGCGCATCCTCGCCGATCCCGACCGCCCCGTGCAGCTGGTGTTCTCCGGGAAGGCGCACCCCGCCGACGCGCCCGGACAGGCGCTCATCGAGCGGATCGACGCGCTGTCGCGCGACCCGCGCTTCGAGGGCCGCATCCTCTTCGCCGAGGATTACGACATGGCGCTCGGGCGGGCGTTGACGCGCGGCGTCGACGTGTGGCTCAACACCCCCCGCCGGCCGCTCGAGGCGTCGGGCACGTCCGGCCAGAAGGCGGCGATGAACGGCGTCCTGAACCTGTCGATCCTGGACGGCTGGTGGCCGGAGGGGTACGACGGCCGGAACGGCTGGGCGATCGGGAACGGCGCCGCGTACGCCGACGACGACCGGATGGACGCCGCCGACGCCGACGCGCTCTACGACCTCCTCGAGCGCGAGGTGGTGCCCAGCTACTACGACCGCGACGAGGCCGGCGTGCCGCGCACCTGGATGGCGCGCGCCGCCGACGCCATCGCGAGCGTCACGCCGGTGTTCAACGCCCAACGCATGGTCCGCGACTACGTCGAGGGCGCCTACCGCCCCGCCAGCGCCCGCGACGCGCGCATGGCGGAGGGCGACCACGCCCGCGCCCGCGCGCTCGCGGCGTGGCGGGAGCGGGTCGAGAGCGGCTGGAGCGACGTGTTCCTCGCGGCCGACACGCCGCACGACGCGGTGCGGCGGATCGGCGACGAGGTCGACGTCGAGGCGGTCCTGCACGCCCGCAGCCTCGAGGACGTCGAGCTGCGCGTCGAGGTCGTGTACGGCCCCGACGCCGACGGTCTGGAGGAGGCGTTCGACGTCGTCGCCATGGAGGCCCGCAGCCGCAACACCGACGGGAGCGTCGTGTACGGCGCGCGGTTCGCGCCGCGCGTCAGCGGCCGGCTCGCCTTCGGGGTGCGGGTGTACCCCGTGCACGAGGACCTCGTGTCGCCCTGGGACGTCGGCGTCCGCTGGGCGTCGTGACGGCGGCGTGCTAGCCTCCCGCGCATGAGCGACGCCCCGACCGCCGGACCCCTGCGCGACGACGCTCTCGCCCTCATGGAGGCGTGGACGCCGTCGGAATCCCTTCGTCGACACATGCGGGCGGTGGAAGCCGCCGTCGTCGCGTACGCGCACGCCGAGGGCGCCGACGTCGACCTGTGGGCCGCCACGGCGCTCCTGCACGACTTCGATTACGAACGCCATCCCGACCCGGGCCCCGAGGGCCACCCGTACGTCGGCGTGGCGTACCTCCGCGAGCACGGTTGGCCGGACGCCCTGACCGACGCGATCCTCGGGCACGCCGACTACACCGGCGTGCCGCGCACGTCGCGCCTCGCGAAGGTGCTCTACGCCTGCGACGAACTGACCGGCCTCGTCACCGCCGCGGTCCTGGTGCGGCCCGACAAGGACGTCCGCCAGCAGACGGTGAAGAGCCTCAAGAAGAAGTTCAAGGACAAGGCGTTCGCGAAGGGCGTGAACCGCGACGAGGTGCGCCACGGCGCCGAAGCCCTCGGGGTGGACCTCTGGGAGCACGCCGCGTTCGTCCTCGAGGCGATGCAGGACCGCGCCGAAGCGCTCGGCCTGGACGGCCGCACCGCCTGACGGACCTTCGCCCGCACGCGTCGGGCGGCCGACGTCAGGGGGCGGCCGGAACGGCGTCGAACGCCGGGGGCGGCCCCAGCCCCCGCCAGTTCCACGCCCCGTCGCGCCGCGGCGGCCAAATGACGGCGGTCGCGCGGCCCGCGACGGTGATCGCGTCGATCGGCCCGAAGTACCGCGAGTCCTCGCTCCCGCCGGCGGACGTCTGGCGGTTGTCGCCCATCACCCAGTAGCTGGATTCGGGCATCACCACCTCGTGCAGGAACGCTCGGCCCTCCGGCGCGTCGTCCGGGACCGGCGCCAACGCCTCGACCACCTCGCCGTAGTACAGCTGGACGCGGGGGTCGTCCACCGGAACGCCTTCGGGGATGCGTCCGTCGAGCGGTAGTTGCGGGACGGCGGTCCCCCGCATCGTTTGCGCGAACCCGACGTGCAGGTGCGTCACGACGCCGTCCCGGGCGGTGACGACGGGGAAGTCGATCCGATCGGCCGTGATGTCGCCCGAATCCTCGATGTAGCCCTGATCGACCGGCACGCCGTTCACGATCGTCACGCCGTCGTCCAGGCGGAAGGTGTCGCCGGACCGCGCGATGACGCGCTTGATGAAGAACGGACGTCGGTCGCGCTCCTGCGCGGTCGGGGCGTTCGCCGGTTCGCGGACCACGACGATCTCCCCGCGGGCGTACGGCCCCAACGCCCCGGCGCGGCGCAGCCACGTGTCGTACTTCGGGATGAACACGCGGTCTCCGGTCAGGAGGGCCGACAGGACGCTCCCCCCCGACCGGCCCCCATCGAGGTTCGGGCTCATCGAGACGCCGACCACGCCGACGGTGTTGAACACGAACGTGACGACGAGGTACGCGATCGCCAGCGCTTCGGCGTACCCGCGCACCTCCGTGAGGAGTCGGGCGCGCCAACGGGGGGGCGTCGCGCGCCCGGTGCGGGCGTCGCGCGGGGAGGGCTCGGGCATGCCGGGGAGTCTACCGCCTGGCCGCGATCGGGGGCGCCTTCTCGGGACGCTCGCGCTCGAGCGCGTCGAGGGTGCGTTCGCTGGTCTCGCGACCCAACGCCGCGATCGCTCGGAAGTCGCGAAACGACTCCATGCGGTACTGCGGCATGTCCATCGCGATGCGGACGTCGGCGGGGTGGAAGGTGTACTGCAGGTCGGTCAGCATCGCCTGCATGACGTCGGTCGAGCGGAGCAGCATCTGCGCCATCGGGCTGCGCCGCTCGAGGCGCACGGTCGCCGCCATCCGCTCCCACCAACTCCCGTCGTCGTCGGGTGCCGGGTCGAACGCCGACCGGCGGGGCGGCGTCGCGTCGCTGGCGATCACGTAGTCCGCTTCGAACAGGGCGGCCGCCGCGACCGGGAGGTTGTTCACGATCCCCCCGTCCGCCAGCGTCCGCCCCCCGACGACGACCGGCTCGAACGCGCCGGGGAAGCTGCTCGAGGCGCGCACCGCTTCGACGAGGTCGCCCTCGCGGAGGATGACCTCCTCGCCGGTCTCCATGTCGGTCGTCGTCACCGCCAGGGGCACGTCGAGCGCATCGAACGTCGCGGGAATCCGGTCCTGCAGGAAGCGCCGGAGTTTGTCGCCCTTCAGCAGGCCCGCCCCGAAACTCAGGTCGAGGACGTCGCGCCAACCGAGACCGTCGGCGATCGCGTAGATCGCGTCGGCGTCGTGCCCGGCGGCGGACATCGCCCCGAGGATCGCGCCCATCGACGTCCCCGCGATCGCGTCCACCCGGATGCCGCGCGCCTCGAGCGCCTGCATCACGCCGATGTGCGCGAACCCGCGGGCGCCGCCCCCGGACAACACCAACGCCACGTGGGGTCGTTCGCTCATGCCCGCAAGGTAGCACCGCCGCCCCCGAACGGGGGCGGCGGTACCGGGCCGTGCATCGCGGGACCGACGCTCAGCCGTCGTCCTCCTCGGGGACGACCGCCAGCGTGACGTCCACCTCGCGCACGTCGCCGCCGCTCGCGACGCGGAGGGTGACGACGTCGCCCTCGCGAAGCGCGAACACGGCGCGCTGCAGGTCCTCCGCCGCCTCGACCGGCCGGCCGTCGATCGCCACGACGACGTCCTCGGGGACCGGGAAGGTCGCGCCGTTCACCTCGATGCCGAAACCGCTACCGCGCAGGCCGGCGCGGTCCGCCGCCCCGCCGGGCGCGACCTCGATGATCGCCACGCCGCGGTCGGGCAGGTCGAGGCGTTCGCGGATCGCGTCGGGGTACGTCGCGACGTCGCGGACCGTGACGCCCAGGCGGGCGCGGGTGCGGACGCTGACGTAGCCCCCGTCGCGGAGCTCCTCGAGGGCGCCGGCGAGCGTGGCGGCGGGCACCGCGAAGCCGATGCCGAGCGAGCCCCGTTGCCCGGTCGCGCCGACGTTCGGAATGATCGCGGTGTTCACCCCCACGAGTTCCCCCCGTGCGTTCAGGAGCGGCCCGCCGGAGTTCCCGGGGTTGATCGCGGCGTCGGTCTGCACGAGCGGCGACGCGATCTCGCCGACCCCCTGCAGGGTCCGCCCGAGGGCGGACACGATCCCGGTCGTGACCGTGGATTCGAAGCCGAAGGGGTTGCCGATCGCGATCACCTTCTGCCCCACGCGGGGCGCGTCCTCGGACAGCGGGATCGGCCGCAGGTCCTGGGGCAGGTCGGCGGCGTCCTCCGGGACCAGCAGGGCCAGGTCGTACAGCGCGTTCGCGCCGACGACCTCGACGGGCACTTCGGTTCCGTCGGGGAACGACACGCTCAGGTCTGCGCCGTCCCGCTCGACGACCGAGGCGTCCTCCAGCGCGACGTCGACGACGTGGTAGTTCGTCACGATCGCGCCGGACGCGTCGACGACGAAGCCGCTGCCCGACCCCTGGCGGGGGCGTTCGCGTTGCTCGAACTGCGGCAGGAACTCCCGGAAGAACGGAGGGATCTGGTCCTCGGGGATGTCCTCCAGCGGGTTCGTGATGCGGCCCTCGACGCGGACGTTCACCGCGACGACGGAGTCGGCGTAGCGCTCGACGACGTCGATGGTGTTGCGTTCGCTCTCGAGGAGCGGTGCATACGTGGACGTGGCCTGCGCCAGGGCCGGCCCCCCGAACGTGGCGAGGGTGACGGCGAGGGCGCCGGCGAGGGCGAGGGTCGAGCGATGTCGGAACATGGGGCCTCCTCGGTGCGGGGTGTGGGTCCGCGAGCGGACCGAAACGTCAGGATGCCATCCGCGTCTGAGAGGATCACGAGTCCCGCATGAACGACGTGAAGGCTCAGCCGCGTGGAGGCGGCGCCGACCCCACGTCCCGCGACCGGGGCCCGGCGCTCGCCTCCAGCATGACGACCGCAGCGACGCCGAGCGCCAGGAACGTCACACCGAGCGCCGCGTCCGCGAGCGACGCCGGGGCGGCCAGCGGGACGACGAGGCCGTCCCCCTGCCACGGCCACACCTTCCGCAGGGCCCCCACCAGGAAGCCCGCCAGGAGGCCGAGGGTCGGGTCGGGGTAGCGGGTCAGGACCCACGCGAGGCCGCGCGCGGCGGCGAGGCCGCCGGCGATCATGCCGAGCGCCAGCGGTACGAGTACGCCCGGGTCGAGGGTGGCGACCGCGTTCAGGACGCGTTCGTACTGCCCCAGGAGGAGCAGCACGAAGGCGCCCGACACGCCGGGAAGCAGCAACGCCGAGACCGCCGCGGCGCCGGACGCTGCCAGCACCAGCGGCCCTCCGGGCGCCTCCATCGGGACGAGGCCGGCGAGGCTCCAGGCGACCGCGGCCCCCAGGGCGGCGGCGCCCCACACCCGCGGACCGGGGCGCGCGACCCGTCGGAAGACGAGCGGTGCGGACGCCGCGATCAGGCCGAAGAAGGCGCCGTAGACCGCCACCTCGTAGCGGGCGAGGGCGAACGACAGGGCGCCGGCGAGGCCCACGATCGCGACCGCCATCCCGGCGGCGAGCGCCGCCAGGAAGCCGCCGTCGACCGCGCGCCAGGCGGCGGCCAGGTGGCCGCGCCGCACCGCGGCGCGGAAGGGTGCGGCGGTGAACGCCGCGAGGGCGCCGATCAGGCGCGGGTAGATCCCGAGGATCAACGCCATCGTGCCGCCCGACACGCCCGGGACGAGGTCGGCGGCGCCGATCCCCAGGCCCCGCGCAGCGGTGGCGAGGGCCGCGCGGCGCGGGCGGCGGGCGTCGGGGGGGGACGAACGAGGCACGGACGGGAACGTAGCACGCGCGGCGACGGGGGCGCGCCCCGTCCCTGCGGTACCCTACGGGCATGAACGACGACGACCTGCGCCGCGGCGACGACGCGCCGGCCGAGGGGACGTCCACCCCGTCCGACGCCGGTCCGGCGGACGCCGCCCCCGGGGTCACGGCCGATCAGCTCGACGCGCTCGCCGCGAACCTCGTGTGGCGGGTCGGACGCACGTCCGACGACGCCCCCGTCACGGTCCGGGTCGGCCTCCCCAGCGCCGCGCACGCGTTCGCCGACCTCCCGAAACTCCGCAACGCCACCGACGCGGAACTGGCCGACGCGCTCGCGTCCGGCGACGTGCGCGTCGAGTGGGTGTCCCCGAAGGCGCGGGGCGCGTGAAGCTCGAACGCCGCGTCGCCTTCGACGTGCCGTCGACGCTGCCGCCCGACCCGGCGATCGCTTTCGTGCGGGACGTCGAGCGAAGCCTCCGGCACGCCGACTTCCTGGAGCGCTTGGAGGTCGGCGACGACGGCGTCGTGTCCGCGATGCTGCCGGTGAACGCCGCCCTCTTCGGGCAGCAGCGGCTCCGCTTCCGCAGCCGCGTCGAACCGACCGAGGACGGCGGCGCCCTCGTCGGCCTCGACCTGGACGACGTGCCCGGCTGGGCGCGCGTCGGTGGGCGCGGCCGCGTCGAGCCGGACGGCGACGGGACCGTGCTGCGCTACGCGTTCGACGTCGAGATCCACCTGTCGTTGCCGACCAGCCGGCACTGGGGCGGGCGGGCCCTGCTGCGCATGATCGACGTCACCGCCGACGCCGTCCTCGCCAAGATCCAAGCGTCGTTCCCCGAAGCGGTGCGGGCCGCCGCCCAGGACGCCGCCCGCGAGGTCGACGCCGCCTGAGGGCGGCGCCCCCGGGGGGTCACTTCCCGACGCAGAAGTTCGCGAACACGTGCTCGAGCGTCGCTTCGGCGACGTCGCCGCGTCCCGTCAACGACGCCAGGTCCACCAGCGCGTCCTGGACGTCCATCGCCATCAGGTCGTCGGGGGCCTCCAGGGCCCGGGCGAGGGCCGCGTCGACGCGGCGGAGGACGTCGACGTGTCGGTCGCTCGTCACCCACACCTCCTCGCCGGTGGCGCTCCCCACCAGCGCCTCCGCCACGGCGTCCACCAACGCCTCCATGCCGTCGCCCGTGGTCGCGCTGACGGGGAGGGCGGCGGGGAGGCCGCCGCCGGGCGCGGCGGGGTCCCATGCGGGGGGCAGATCCCCCTTCGAGGCGACCGCGAGCGTCCGCCCCTGCGGGAGGCGGTCCCACAGCGCGCGGTCCTCCGCCTCCAGCGGGCGGCTCGCGTCCCACAAGCCCAGCACCAGGTCGGCGTTCTCGGCGAGGTCGAGCGCACGCTCGACGCCGACCGACTCGATCGCGTCGGGGCTCTCGCGCACCCCGGCGGTATCGATGGCGGTCACCGGGACGCCGCGCAGCTCGAGGGGCGCCTCCAGGTAGTCGCGGGTGGTGCCGGGCACGTCGGACACGATCGAACGGTCGAACCCCAGGAGGGCGTTCAGGAGGCTCGATTTGCCGGCGTTCGGGCGCCCAACGATCGCGAGCCGCGCGCCGCGGCGCGCGAGGGCGGCAGCGTCGGCGGTGGCGAGCAACGCCGCGATGCGCTCGCGGACCCCCATGATGCGCGGGCGCGGGTCGCGGAGCTCGACCCCCTCCTCGGGGTAATCGAGGACCGCCGTGACGTCGCCGTACGCCGCCGTGAGGGCAGCCTCGAGGTGGAGCAGCTCCTGCGACAGGCGTTCCGTGAGGCCGTCGGCGGCGCTGCGTCGCGCCCGCTCGCTGCGGGCCTCCACGACCGCGAGGACGCTTTCCGCCTGCACGAGGTCGAGCTTGCCGGCGAGGTACGCGCGGAGCGTGAATTCGCCCGGTCCGGCCGGTCGGGCGCCGGCGGCGAGGCACGCGTCGAGGACCGCTCGGAGCACCGCCGGCCCGCCGTGCGTCTGCAGCTCCACGGCGTCCTGCCCCGTGTAGCTGTGGGGGGCGCGGAACGGCAGCAACACCGCGTCGTCGAGCACCGCGCCGTCGCGCGTGACGCGGCCGGTCACGATGCGGCCGGCGGGCCGGGCGCTCGGGGGGCGACCGCGGCGCGGGCGGAAGACCGCGTCGGCGACGTCGAACGCGTCGGGGCCCGCGACGCGGACGATCCCGATCGCGCCCTCGCCGGCCGCGGTGGCGATCGCCGCGATCGTGTCGCCGGAGGGGGGTAACGCCATGCGGGAAGGGTCGCACGTCGGCCCGCCCGACGTCGTCGCGCACCGTGCGCCTTGGTATCCTCGGCGGCCCGAGGAGGGCGCCATGACCGGCATCGAGTTGCTGCAACGCGTCGCCACGCCGTGGCTGGACCGCGTCGCGATGATCGGGACGCACGTCGGGTCGGAGGCGTTCTTCGTCGCCGCGTTGAGCGTGACGTACCTGGCGATCGACGCGGGGGCGGGGCGCCGTCTGGCGCTGGCGGTGGTCGTGAGCCAGTGGACGAACCAGGCGCTCAAGGGGGTGGTGGACGCCCCCCGCCCGTTCGAGCTGGACCCGTCGCTCCTGCGGCTGCCCGGCGCGGCGGAGACCGCTCCGCACGCGTCGTTCCCCAGCGGGCACGCGCAGGTGAGCGCCACCTTCTGGACGTTCGCGGCGTGGCACGTCCGCCGTCGCCGCTTCGGACTGCTCGCCGTCGCGGGGGTCGTGGGCGTCGCCTGGACGCGGCCCTACCTGGGCGTGCACACGGTCCCCGACGTCCTGGCGGGGGTCGGGATCGGCGTCGCGATCGCCGCCGGGGCGGTCGGTCTGGTGGCGCTCGGCGTCCGCCTCCCAAGCGTCGCGGAGGGGGCCTTGGGCGTCGGCGTGCCGCTCGCCGGTGTCCTGCTGGTGCCGACGCCCGATGCGGCGCGGTTGGCGGGCGCCTTCGCCGGGGTCGCGACCGCGCCGTTGCTGCGTCGGCACGCGCCGCGCGGGGGTCCGCTGCGGCGGGCGGCGACCGCCGCCGCCGGGTTGGGCGCCGCGGCCGCCGTCCTGGCCGCCGGGAGCGCGGCCGCACGCCCCCTCGTCGCGGGCGGGGTCCCGCCCGCCGCGGTCGAGGCCGGGGTGACCCTCGCCGCGGTGTACGGCGCGTGGGTCGCCGCGCCGTGGACCGCCGACGCGCTGCTCGGGGGCGGCCTCCGGTGAGCGTCGCGCCGGACGGGCGCCGCGTCGCCCTCACGGTGGAGTTCGACGGGACCGACTTCCGCGGGTGGCAGTCGCAACCCACGGGGGAGCGGACGGTGCAGGACACCCTCGAGGCGGCCCTGGCGCGCCTCCCGGGCCCGCACGGGCGGGTGCACGCGGCCGGGCGGACCGACGCCGGCGTGCACGCGTTGGCGATGACGGCGCACGTCGACACCCGCAGCGCCCTCCCGCCGGAGAAGTTGCGGTTGGCGCTCGACGCGCACCTCCCTCGCGACGTGGCGGTCCTGGCGGTCGAGGACGTGCCGACGTCGTTCGAGGCGCAGTTCGGGGCGACGTACCGGCGGTACCTGTACCGCATGCGGGTCGTGCGCGACGCGCCGCGTGGGGTGGCGCTCGACCGCGCCCGGGTGTTGATGGTGCACGTGCCGCTGGACGTCGCCGCGATGCAGCGGGCGGCGCCTGCGTTCCTGGGGACGCGCGACTTCTCCAGCCTCGCGACGCAGGAGACCCGCTCGCGGGTTCGGACGCTGCTGCTGTGCGAGCTTCGCGAGCGCGACGGGGACCTCGAGCTGCACGTCGCGGCCGACGGGTTCCTGCGCGGCATGGTCCGTGCGATTGCGGGGACGTTGCTGCGCGTGGGCACCGGCCGGCTCGCGCCGGAGGCGATCCCCGCGATCCTCGAGGCGAAGGATCGGCGGCGCGCCGGCCAGGCGGTCGCGCCGTACGCGCTGTACTTCGTCGAGGCCGGCTACGCCCCCTGGGATGGGGCGCGCAGCGACGCGCGGTTGGCGCGCCTCCGGGGGCGGCCGGGGTAGGCTCCCGGCATGGCAGGCCCCCACTTTCGCGACGGGCACCCGTGGATGGTGGACGTCGGCGCGAAGGCCCCCAGCGCCCGCGTCGCCGTCGCCGAAGCCACCGTCCGCCTCCCCGCCGACGCCGTGCACGCCCTCGACGCTCCGAATGCGAAGGGCGACCCGGTCGCGGTCGCCGAGCTCGCCGGCATCCACGGATCGAAACGCACCGCCGACCTGATCCCGCTGTGTCACCCGCTGCCGCTCGACCGCTGCGAGGTCGTCGCGACCCGCGAAGGGGACGTCGTCCGCTTCACCGCGACCGCGGCGACGCACGCCCGGACGGGCGTCGAAATGGAGGCGATGACGGCGGCGAGCGTCGCGGCGTTGACGCTGTACGACATGCTCAAGAGCGTGTCCAAAGGCATCGCGATCGAGGCGGTGCGGTTGCTGTCGAAGGAGGGGGGAAAGAGCGGGGCATGGTCCGCGTCCGACCGCTCGACGTAAGCGACGGCGACGCCCTCGGCGCGTTCGCGGACGCGGCGCCCGGCCGGGGCGCGGTCGCGTTCTACGCCCGGACCGGGCACGCCTTCGTCGCCGAGGACGACGCCGGGATCGCCGGGTTCGCCCTCGCGGCGGCGGTCTGGGACGGGGAGCGCCCCACGGTGCGCCTCGCCCGCCTCGCGCTTCGTGCGCACGCCGAGGCGGACGAGGCGGACGCGGTCCGCGCCGCGTTGCTGGAGGCGGTCACGAAGAGCGCCTACGACGCGGCGGTGTACGACCTGGTCGCGGAGATCCCCGAGGGCGACGCCGCGACCGCGGCGTGGTTGGTGGCGGCGGACTGGACGGTCCGTCCGGTGACGACGTTCGTGCGGATCCTGGGGTCGCGCGGTGGGGGGGACCGCGGCGCGTGAGCGACGGGGGACTCCCCGTCACGTGGGTGGGGGTCGCGACGTTCGACGTGCACACCCCGGACGCGCGCAGCAAGAAGGACAAGCGGGGGGTCGTCACGCCGCTCGTCGAGCGGTTGCGGCGCCGCTACCCCGTGTCGGTGGCGCGCCTCGCGGGCGTCGATCGGCTCGACCGGGAGACGATCGGTCTGGTGGTGATCAACGCCGACGCCGCGCAGTGCCGCAGCGTGCTCGAGACGGCGACGGCGTACGCCGCGACGTTCGGTGCGCGCGTCGATGCGGTCCGCATCGACGTCGAGCGTTGGGATTGAGCGGCCCGCCGGGGTAGACTGGCGCCACCCAACCCGGTGGACGCGGTCGGTGTGCGGACGCCGGCACCCGAGCCCTCATCCGCGTCGCCTCGGAGGAGGTCCACGTGACGGCAACCCCTTCGCCCGACCCGTCGGGCACGGATTCGACCGACCCCACCCCGCTCGAGACCGCTGCGCCGGTCGATGCGACGCACGTCTCCGACGATGCGCTCGCGACCCTGATCGGCCTTGCGGCGCACGAGGTGCCCGGCGTCGTCGGGATGGCGCCCGCCGGCTTCGGGGACGGCATCCGCCGCATCCTCGGCGTCCGCCAGGCGGACGAGGGCGTCGAAATCGATCGCGAGCACGAGGACGACGCCCCCGACGTCGTCCTTCACGTCGTCGTCGCCTACGGCGTGAACATCCCGGTGGTCGCCGAATCGGTCGAGGAGCGCGTGCGTTACGCCTCCGAGCACTACGGAGGCGTCGAGGTCGCCGACGTCACGGTCCGGGTGGCGGGGGTGTCGCGTGATTGACGCCGCCCAACGCGAACCGGTGACCGCGACGTCGCTCGCGTCGGCCTTCGCCTTCGCGACCGACTGGTTGGGCGTTCACGTCGACGAAGTGAACGCCCTGAACGTCTACCCGGTGCCGGACGGCGACACCGGCACGAACATGCACCTCACCATGCAGAGCGTCCGCCGGCAGGTCGCCGACGAGGACCCGCAGGACATGGATCGCCTCGCGCACGCGCTCGCGTACGGTTCGCTGCTCGGCGCGCGCGGTAACTCCGGCGTGATCCTCTCGCAGATCCTGAAGGGCTTCGCCGACGGCATCAAGGGGGCCGACGCGCTGGACGAAACGACCCTCGTCAAGGCGCTGGAGCGCGCGACCGACGCGGCGTACGCCGCGGTCATGAAGCCGGTCGAGGGCACCATCCTCTCGGTGTGCAAGGCGCTCGGCGAGCGTGCGGCGCAGGTGGAGGGGGGCGAGGGCCCCGTCGCGCTGCTCGAGGTGGCGCACGCCGCGGGCGAAACCGCGCTCGAGCGGACGCCGGACCAACTGCCGCTGCTCAAGCAGGCCGGCGTCGTCGACGCCGGCGGGTTGGGCCTGCTCCGGATCGTGGAGGGGCTCATCGCGCACTTCGAACGGCGCGACCTGCCGCCCCCCCCGAAGGTCGAGCGGCGGGCGCAGGAACAGTTCGAGGAGGAGGCGTTCGGGTACTGCACCGAATTCCTGCTCTCCGACGTGGACGTCCCCACGAAGGTCATCCAGGAGCTCGTCGCGCCGTACGGCGACTCGTTGTTGGTGGTCGGTGCCGAGGGGTTCGTCAAGGGCCACATCCACACCGAGGAACCCGAGCGGCTCCTCGCCGAGGTCGGCCGGTACGGCCACATGGTGCGCTCGAAGGTCGACGACATGAGCGAGCAGCACAGCGAAATCCTGGCCGGCGTCGAGATGACCGAGGCGGAGGCGCCCGCCCTCGCGATGGTCGCGGTCAGCGACGGGTACGGCGTCACGAACGCCTTCCGTTCGCTCGGGGCGCGCGTGGTCGGTGGGGGGCAGACGAACAACCCGTCGGTGCAGGACATCGCCGACGCCGTCCGTTCGGTCGGCGCGGAGACGGTGTTGGTGATGCCGAACAACAAGAACATCGTGATGGCCGCCGAGCGCGTCGACGAGTTGGTGCCCGACCGCGACGTGCGGGTGCTGCCCACCCGGACGTTGGGGCAGGGCCTCGCGGCCGCCGTGGCGTTCCAGGAGGACGGCGACGTCGACGGCGTCGTCGAGGGGATGATGGCGGCGGCGGAGGCGTCCCGCACGCTGGAGGTGACCCTCGCGAGTCGCGACGCGACCCTCGACGGCGTCGCCGTCACCGAGGGGCAGTTCATCGGGCTTCGCGACGGGACGCTGGTCGTGGCCGCGGACGCCGCGGAGGACGTGCTCGCGCGGATGCTCGAGGGGGAGGACGAGGCGGAGGTCGGCACGTTGTTCCACGCCGCGTCGGTCGAGGTGTCGGTGGCGCAGGCCACCGCGGAGCGCCTCGAGGCGGCGGTCGAGGACCTCGAGATCGAGGTGCATCCCGGCGCCCCCGACCTGTACCCCTACCTCCTCGTCCTCGAGTAGGCGGTCGGGGCGGCGCACCGGCGGCGGCGGACGGGCGCGGGGCGCGAGGGCGACGCGCCCGCCCAGGCCCCCACGCCGGTGCGTGGGCCACCGGCCGCGGTTCGGTCCGCGTCTAGGATGAAGGGGTCCCGCTCACGCGGGAGGAACCTGGAGGAGGTCATGCGTCCCGCCACGTCGTCCGCCGTCCGTACCGCCCTCGCCGCCGCCCTCGCCGCGGTCCTGCTCGCCGCGTGCGAGATCACCATCACGCCCGGCCCCACCTACGAGCGCCCGACCCCCGACGTGGCCGACCTGCGCGACGCGGCGCCGTTCGACGAGGCGTTCCTGAGCGACGGAGAGACCGCGTCGTGGGAGGTCCGCATCTCCCGCTTCGATGGCGATCAGGTCGTCTTCATGACCGACGGCGACGTCCTGCGCCTGCGCGACGCGAGCGGTCGCGTCGTCGCTTCGTCGGTGGTCGCCAACCGGTTCGTGGAGGGGGACGTCGTCCCCTTCGCCGTCCCGGCGATCACGGTCGAACCGACCGACCCCGGTGCGTGGCGGTGCGAGGCGGGACCGTGCGTGGCGGTGCCCGCGCCCGACGTCCCCGAGGTCGTGACGGTCGAGGTGGAGCGCTCGGGCTTCGGGAGCGCCTGGACCGACGTCTACGCCGCCGGGATGGCGTTCTACGACCCGGCCGAACCGACGAACGACGATCCCGACGGCGCGGTACGCCTCCGGAACGACGCGGTCGCGGCGCACGCGATCGAGACGATCGGGGACGTCGACCGCTTCGTGGTCGACGAGGAAGGCCGGTACGACGTCGCCCCCGCCTTCGACCTCGACCTGCGCGTCACCGTCCGCGGGGGCGGCGAGGCGCTCGACTACCGCCTGGAGGCCGGCGACCCGCCCGGGTCGGTGTACCTGTTCGCGGGGGACACCGTCGTCGTCGAGGCGGACGACGCGGGGCGCGCGGCGACGGCGGACGGCAGCGCGTACGAGATCGCGCACCCCGCCCAAAGCAGCGAACGGCTCCCACCCGAGTGAGGCGGCGCGCCCCCCGCCGCGGTGCGGTCCGCGCCCTCCTCGGGGCCTGCGTCGTGGTCGCGACGTCGGGGTGGGGGACGGCGCAGCCGGACGGCTGTCCCCCCGCCGCGGCGGACCCGGCGGCGCAGGCGTTGCTGGCGATCGAGGGGGCGCTGCCCGACGCGGCGTCGGTCCTCGCGAAGGGGCCCGACCGGACGCTCCTCGAGCGCGTCCGTGCGGGCGACGACGAGGTCGACCTGTTGGCGGTCGCGAGCGCCGCGTACGGGGTGGCGGTGCCGCCCGGGACGCCCGACGTGGACGCCTGGCGCGCCTGGACCGACGTCGCGGCGGAGGCCGTCACGGCGTACGCCGTGCTCCTCGAGGCGGCCCCCGGGGAGGTCGTCGCGCAGGGCACCTACTGGGCCAGCCCGTGGTTGGAACGCCTCACCGTCCGGCGGCTCGACGCGCCGCCCGACGACCCGTACGCGCCCGAGGCGTGGGCGGCGCTCGGGTCGTGCCGCGTGACGCCGGACGGCTGGATCGCGGTGCCGGCCGCGACGCTGCGCGACGTCGCGGGGAACGCGCCGGAGCGCTACGCCTACCTCGCGCCGGAGGGCCCCGACGGGCGCGACCTGCCGGGCGTCTGGATCGACGCGGCGGACCTCCCCGACGCGGTGCGGTTCGACCACCCCGCGGTCCGCGACGCGGACCGCTTCCACGCCTGGTTCGCCGGCCCCCCGCTTCCGTTCCTCGTGTGGGCGTCGGTCGTGCCGCAGGTGCGGTCCAGCGTCGATCCGGACGCGTTGCTCACGACGGTCCTGGAGATCGCCGGGTTCTGACGCGCTCGCGTCAGGGGCCGCGTGCAGCGACCGCGTCCCGCACGGCGCGCTGCATGGCGGCCGCCGCCGTCCGAGCGCTGGCGGCGGGGTCGTCCCCGCCCGCGTGCGTGAGGCTCCGACTGGCGCTCACGACCGCCCCGAACCCGTCGGCGTCGAAGGCGGCGGCGACGTCGGTCGCGTCCGCCCCCTGCGCACCGTAGCCGGGCACGAGCAGGACCGCGTGGGGGAGACGCGCCCGCGCGCGGGCGAGGGCGTCCGGATGCGTCCCGCCCACCACCGCCCCGAACGGCCCGTACCCGCGGACGTCGAGGCGTCCCTCCCGCGCGCGGGCGGTCCACAGGTCGGCGACGTGGTCGGCGACGGAGCGTCCGTCGGCCAGCGCGAGGTCCTGCAGGTCCGCGCCGCCGGGGTTGCTGGTACGGACCAGGGCGAACAGCCCGCGGCCCTCCGCCTCCGCCGCCGCCGCGAACGGCTCCAGTGCGTCCATCCCGAGGTACGGGTTCACCGTGAGGGCGTCGGCGACGAACGGACCGTCGCGGAGGTACGCGTCGGCGTAGGCGTCGGCGGTACTGCCGACGTCGCCGCGTTTCGCGTCGAGGATGGCGGGCAGCCCGAGCGTCCGGGCGTCGACCAGGAGTTGCGCGAGGCCGATCCAGCCGGGGATGCCGAGCCGCTCGAAGAACGCCGCTTGGAACTTCACGCACGCCAGGTGGTCCGCCGCCGCCTCCAGTTGGGCCCGGTGGTAGGCCGTGACGGCCTTCGCGACCTGCGCGCCGTCCCCCCCGAACCGGTCCGGGTGGGTCGAGGGATGCGCGTGCGGCCGCGGGTCGATCCCCATGCAAACCGCCGTCCCGAGCGCCTCCATGCGGGCGTGGAGCGCCTCGACGAACGGTGTCCGGGGATCGTCGCCGTCGTCGGGGGGCACTAGGCGGCGGCCCGACCGTGGCAGTGCTTGTACTTCTTGCCGCTGCCGCAGGGGCACGGGTCGTTCCGCCCGACCTTGTCGCCCACCTCGACCGGTTTCGTCTTGCTCTGCGCCTGGCCGCCCCTCGCGGCGCCCGTGAGGGCGGCGAGGCCGGCGGGGGTCCCGCCGTCGTCGTACGTGACGTTGCGGCGGGTCTCGGTCCGCTCGAGCGAGGTGTCGCTCTGCACCTGGACGCGGAACAACAACTTCGCGACGTTCAGGCGGATGGTGGCCTTCATCTCCTCGAAGAGGTTGTAGCCCTCGAAGGCGTACTCCTGCAGCGGGTTGCGCTGGCCGTACCCGCGCAGGCCGATCCCCTGCCGCAGGACGTCCATCGCGTGCAGGTGTTCCTTCCAGTGCTGGTCGACGGTCTGCAGCACGATGTAGCGCTCGAGGTCGCGCATGAGGGCGCTCCCGAACTCCGCTTCGCGCGCGGCGTACGCCGCCTCGATCTCCGGGACCAGGAGGTCCGTGGCGTCGTCGGGATCCATGCCGCGGAGGCGTTCGAAGTCGAACCCCTCGAGCGGCGGGAGGGCGTCGAGGATCGCTTGGCGCAACTCGCCGATCTCCATCTCCTCGGGCTCGAGCTGCGGGTTGAGGGTGGCTTGCACCTGCGCGTCGACGTACTCCGCGATCATGTCCTGGACGTCGTCGGCGATGTCGTTGCCGAGCAGGATGTCGCGCCGCTGCTTGTAGATCACTTCGCGCTGCTTGCTCATGACGTTGTCGTACTCGAGCAGCTGCTTGCGGATCCCCAGGTTGCGGTCCTCGACGCGTTTCTGGGCGCGTTCGATGGCGCCGGACACCATCTTCGCTTCGATCGGTTGGGTGTCGTCCATCCCCAGGCGGTCCATCATGCCGAGCACCCGCTCGCTGGCGAAGAGCTGCATGAGGTCGTCCTCGAAGGAGACGTAGAAGCGGCTGGAGCCGGGGTCGCCCTGCCGGCCGGAGCGGCCGCGCAACTGGTTGTCGATGCGGCGCGCCTCGTGCCGTTCGGTCCCGATGATGTGCAGGCCGCCCGCCGCGAGGACCTTCTCCTGGTCGGCGCGGGCCTCGTCGCGGAGGCGTTCGAGCTTCGAGAGCACGTCGGGGGGGAGCCCCTCGAGGCGGCGGGCGATCGCCTGCGCGTCGTCCATGCGGTCGCGCATGACCGACTTGATCAACAACTCCGTGTCGCTGTCGTAGCGGTCGAACCCCTCGCGCGCCAGCAGCTGCCGACCGAGCGCTTCGGGGTTCCCCCCGAGCACGATGTCGGTCCCGCGCCCCGCCATGTTGGTGCTGATCGTCACGGCCCCACTCCGGCCGGCCTGCGACACGATCTCCGCTTCGCGGTCGTGGAACTTCGCGTTCAGCACCTCGTGCGGGATGCCGCGCCGCTTCAGCATCGTCGCGAGCGTCTCCGACGCCTCGATGGTGACGGTGCCGACGAGGATCGGTTGGCCGGTCGCGTGGATCTCCGCGATCTCTTCGACGACCGCTTCGAACTTGCCCTGCACCGTGCGGTAGACGACGTCCTCGAAGTCCTTGCGGACGACCGGCTCGTTGGTGGGGATCACGAGGACGTCGCTTTCGTAGATCTCCTGGAACTCCTTCTCGTCGGTCTTCGCGGTCCCCGTCATCCCGGCGATCTTGTCGTAGAGCTTGAAGAAGTTCTGGTACGTCACCGTCGCGAGCGTCTGGTTCTCCCGCTCGATCTTGACGCCCTCCTTCGCTTCGATCGCTTGGTGCAGGCCCTCCCCGAAGCGACGCCCGGGCATCAGACGGCCGGTGAACTCGTCGACGATGACGATGCCGCCCGCCTCGTCCTTCACGTACTGCTGGTCGATGGCGTAGTGCTCCTTCGCCCGCAACGCCTGGCGCAGCATGTGGCCGAGCTCCATGTTCTCGTGACTGAAGATGTCGTCGATCTTCAGCAGGTCCTCCGCCTTGGCGATGCCCTGCTCGGTGAGGTGGACGTCCTTCGTCTTGCCGTCCGCCGTGTAGTCACCGGTGGGGGGGACGTCCTCCCCCTCGCCCGGCTCGCCCCGCTCGAGCTGCTTGGCGACCTTCGCCATCGTGAAGTACTTGTCGGTGGCGACCTCCGCGGGACCGGAGATGATCAACGGCGTGCGCGCCTCGTCGATGAGGATCGAGTCGACCTCGTCGATGATCGCGTAGTGCATCGGCGTCTCTTCACGCAGCACGAGCTGGTCGGGGCGCAACGCCATGTTGTCGCGCAGGTAGTCGAAGCCCAACTCCGAGTTCGTGATGTAGGTGACGTCGCGGCGGTACATCTCGCGCCGCGTGGCGTTGTCGTGCCCGTGCTCGATGACGCCGGCCGTCAACCCCAAGCCGCGATAGACCGGCCCCATCCACTCCGCGCCGGTCCGCGCCAGGTAGTCGTTCGTGGTGACCAGGTGGCTCCCCATGCCGTCCAAGGCGTTCAGGACCAACGCCAACGTCGCGACGAGGGTCTTGCCCTCCCCGGTCTTCATCTCCGCGATGCGGCCGTAGTGGAGCGCCGCCGCCCCGATCAACTGCACGTCGTAGTGCCGCAGGCCCAGGTAGCGCTTCGCGGATTCGCGCGTGAGCGCGAACGACTCGGGCAGGAGCGCCTCGAGGGTCTCGCCGCCCTCGCGGCGGGCCCTCAGTGCGGCGTAGGCCGCGACGAGGTCGTCGACCGCCTCCATGTCCGCTTCGAGCGCGTTGACCGCGCCGACCACCTCGTTCTCGAGGCGGCCGACCTCGCGGTCGTTGCCGTCGAACATCTTCTGCAGGAATCCGAGCATGCCGGGGTGAGCTCCCTCCGTGCGGAGCGACGTCCGGGACGGACCCCGCGCCCCGCTTCACGCCCCGGAGTGTAGCACCGCGCGCCCGCGCGCCCGTCGGCCGGACGGCTCAAGGGCGACGCACCTCGGTGACGGCGTTGCTGCCGTAGCGGCGGACGCGGGGCGCGGCCGCCCCGAGCCGCGCGAGGGGGCCCTCGAGGGCGGCGGCGGCGTCGAACCGCGTCGGGTGCTGCAGCAGCCAACGACCGCCGGGCGCGACCCCGCCGGCCTCGAGGACCGCCGCGAAGATCCGCGCGAGGTCGTCGGGGTAGGGCGGCGCGACGAACGTCACGCCGTATGCGTCGGGCCGGTCCCGCGCCACGCGCAGCGCGTCCGCCTCGAGCACCTCGACGTCCAGGCCGGCCCGCCGTGCGTTGCGGCGCAGGACCGCCGCCGCCGCGCTGGAGCGTTCGACCAGCGTCACCGGGAAGCCGCGGCTGGCGGCCTCGAGACCGATGGCGCCGGTGCCGGCGTACAGGTCCAGGAACGGGGTGCGGGGCGCGAACTGCAGCGCGTCGAACACCGCCTCGCGCAAGCGCGAGGGGCTCGGCCGGGTCCCGCGCCGCGGGGTGTCGAGGACGGCGCCCTTCGCGACGCCCCCGAGGATCCTCAGGTCCTTCACGGCTTCACCATCGCACGGAGGCGCGCGGTATCGTCCACGCCGTGATGCGGACGTTGGCGCCGGACGAGTGGGTGTGGTTCCTGTCGCGGAGCCTGCACTACCTCGGGCACGACGACCCGGTGGGGTTGGCGCGCCGCTTCGGGGCGCGGGTGCGCGACGCGCACGCCGCCGCCCCCCACGCCCTCGTCGAGGGGACCGGCGGCGGGCCCCCGCGCGCCGGCGTCGCGGTCCGGCCCGCACCCCCCGACGCGGTCGACGCCGTCGATGCGGTGGATGCGGTCGATGCGACCCGCCGCCTCGGTCCCGTGTGGCGCGACGACGTCGACGCCGGCCACGCGCTGATCGACGCGGTCGTGCGCCGCTCCCCGCACGACGCCCTCGCCGTCGACCTGGGGCCCTACCCGGACGGTCCGGCGGGCGACCTGCGGCGCTGGTTCGGGGCGCACGGCTTCCACGTCGTGGAACGCGACGCGCTCCGCTTCGCGCTGGCGGACACCCCGCCGCTCGGGGCGCCCCTCACCCTCGACGCGTGGACGCAGGACCGCGACGCCACCTTCCGGCGCGTCTACGCCGACGCCGAAGCGCGCGCCGTATCGGACGGGCACTGGTCGTGGCGGAAGCGCCACGGCGGGACCTTCCGGCCCGACCTGTGGTTCCTGGCGCGCCCCACCCCCGACCAGGCGCCGGTCGGCTACGCCTTCGTGCACGCCGGGCGCGGCGGCGTCGACGCCGTCTACCGCCTCGAGGCGGCCGGCGTGACGCGCCGCCACCGCACCGCGAGCGAGATGGCGCACCGCCTCGTCGTCACCGTCCTGCAGGAGCTCGCCGGCCGCAGTCCGCTCGGCTCGGTCCGGACCGACGTCGACGCGAGCGACGCGGCGTGGCGCCGCATCCTGGAGGGCGTCGGCTTCGAGGGGGCGCGGCGAACGCGCCGCTTGGAGCGGCCCCCCGGCGCGGTCTCGTGACGGGGGGCGCGCGCGAGGGCGCGGTACCCTGACGCCATGCACCTCCTGTGGCGCTGGGCGCTGAACGCCGTCGCGCTGTGGTTGACCGTCGAGCTCGACATCGGCGCGAGCCTCGCGGGGGACTCGCTGGGGACGCTCCTGATCACCGCGTTGGTGCTCGGCCTCGTCAACGCGGTCCTGCGGCCCGTGTTGATCCTCGTGACGCTCCCCCTGACGTTCGTGACGTTCGGGGCGTTCCTGTTGGTCGTCAACGCCCTGTCGTTGGCGGTGGTGGCGGCCCTCACGCCGCTCGAGTTGGCCGGCTTCGGGGGCGCGGTGCTCGCCGCGCTCGTGCTGACGGTCATCGCGTCGCTCCTGGCGCGCGTCGCGCCGCCCACCGCCCCCCGCCGCTGACGCCCCGGCGGGCGCCGCTCAGGCGCTGGCGCCGGGGCGGTCGCCGGCGGCGTCCTCCGCGGCGGGGGGCGGCGCGAAGGCGGCGTCTCCGTCGAGCAGCATGGCGTCCAGCACGTCCTGGAAGTCCCGCACGAGGGTGACCTCGAGCTCCTCGAGGACGGCGTCGGGGACGTCGTCGAGGTTCGCGCGGTTGTCCTCGGGAAGCAACACGCGGTGGATCTCCGCCTGGTGGGCGGCGAGGAGTTTCTCCTTCACCCCCCCGATCGCCAGGACCCGACCGCGGAGGGTGATTTCCCCCGTCATGGCGACGTCGCCGCGCGTCGGTCGGCCGGTCAGGGCGGACGCGACCGCGGTCGCGATCGCGATGCCGGCGGACGGCCCGTCCTTCGGCGTGGCGCCCTCGAGGACGTGCACGTGCAGGTCGAGGCTCTCGTGGAACCCTTCGGGCAGCGCGAACGCCACCTGGTGCTTGCGGAGGTAGGCGATGGCGGCCTGCGCCGACTCCTTCATGACCTCCCCGAGTTGGCCGGTGAGGGCCACCTTGCCCTTGCCCGGCACCGCGATCGCTTCGACGTCCAGCGTCACGCCCCCGACCGACGTCCAGGCGAGGCCGTGCGCGAGGCCCACCTGGGGCTCCTTCTCCGCGCGTTCGTCGCGGAAGGGGGGGACCCCCAACAGGGTGCGGGTCTCGTCGGGATCGACGGCGTGCGCGTCCTCCCACGGCGCGTCGAGGTAGCGCTTGGCGCTCTTGCGCGCGATCTTGGCGATCAACCGGTCCAGGGTGCGGACGCCGGCTTCGCGGGTGTACTCCGTGACGACCGTCCGCAGCGCCTCGGGCGTCACCTCGAGGCGGTCGGACAGCCCGTGGTCGCGCACCTGCCGCGGGACGCGGTAGCGCGCCGCGATCTCCAGCTTCTCCTGCAGCGTGTAGCCGGGGATCTGGATGACCTCCATGCGGTCCAGCAGCGGCCGCGGGATCGTCGCCAGGCTGTTGGCGGTCGTGATGAACATGACCTGCGAGAGGTCGTAGGGGATCTCCAGGTAGTGGTCCGCGAACGTCGCGTTCTGTTCCGGGTCGAGCACCTCCAGCAGGGCGGAACTCGGGTCGCCCCGGAAGTCGGCGGTCATCTTGTCGACCTCGTCGAGGAGGAACACCGGGTTCGTCGAGCCGGCCGTCTTCATGCCCTGCAGGATCCGGCCCGGCATGCTGCCGATGTAGGTGCGGCGGTGCCCGCGGATCTCCGCTTCGTCGCGCACCCCACCGAGGCTCATGCGCACGAACGAGCGCCCCATGCTCCGCGCGATCGACGCGCCGAGGCTGGTCTTGCCGACGCCGGGCGGCCCGACGAGGCAGAGGATCGGCGCCTTGTACTCCGCGTCCTCGGCGTCGGCGGCGAGCTGCCGTACCGCGAGGTACTCGAGGATGCGTTCCTTGGGTTCCTGCAGCGCGTAGTGGTCCTCGTCGAGGATCTCCGCGGTGTGCGCCACGTCGAGGGTCTCCTCGTCGCGTTCGCTCCACGGCAGCTCCAGCAGGGTGTCGACGTACGTGCGCACGACGGTCGCTTCGGGGCTGCCGCCCGGCATCTTCTCGAGCCGGTCGAGCTCCTTCTCCGCGCGCTCGCGTGCCGCCTCGGGCAGGCCCTTCGCGTCGACCTTCTCGCGGAGCTCGTCGAGTTCCGACGTCTCGTCGCTGCCGAGCTCCTTCTGGATGGCCTTCATCTGCTCGCGCAGGTAGTACTCGCGCTGGTTGGCGTCCATCTGTTGCTTGACGCGCGAGGTGATCTGTTTCTCGGTGTCGAAGCGCTCGAGGTCGCGCGCGAGGTAGCCGTGCACCTGCCGGAGGCGGGCGTGCGGGTCGGCCTCCTCGAGGACCGCCTGCTTGTCGGGCACGTCCCACGTCGCGTACTTCGTGACGACGTCGGCGACGGCGCCCGGTTCCGTCAGGCTCCGCAGGTTCTCGAGGTGGAACGAATCCAACCGAAGGCCCTTGTTCTGCTGCGCGTACTCCTGGAACGTGGTCTTGGTGCGCTCGACGAGGTCGGCGACGTCGCCGTCGGCCGCGTCGCCGCCGTCCTCGCCCGCGTCGGTCCCGCCCGCGTCGGCCTCGCCGGCCGCCCCGTCGGACGGGGACTCGTCGAGGGTGTGGACCTGCGCCCGCAGCGACGGCCCGTCGACGTACCCGTCGATCGCGGCGCGCTCGCGGCCCTCGACGAGGAGTTGCAGGGTGTCGTCGGGCAGCCGGATGACCTGCTTGACGACGCAGAGGGTGCCGACGTCGTAGAGGTCCTCGCCGTTCGGGTCGTCGACCCGCGCCTCGCGCTGCACGACCATCAGCACGCGGTTGTCGGCGGCCTGCGCCTCCTGGAGCGCGCGTTTGGACTTCGGGCGGCCGACGTCGACGTTCTCGAGCGTACGCGGCAGCACCACCTGATTGCGGAGCGCGATGACGGGCAGTTCCCAATCCATGACCCGGAGTAGACCCCGTCCGGCGCGCCCGAGCGGTAAGCCGGCCGACGCGGGCCGCGGCCGGGTAGCCTGAGCGCGTGCGGCGGATCGTGCACCTCGATGCCGACGCCTTCTACGCGTCGGTCGAGCAACGCGACGACCCGAGCCTCCGCGGCGTCCCGGTCGCCGTCGGCAGCGCGTCGGGGCGCGGCGTCGTCATGACCGCCAGTTACGAGGCGCGCGCCTTCGGCGTGCGCAGCGCGATGCCGTCGGCGGAGGCCGCCCGCCGGTGTCCCGAACTGCGGTTCGTGCCGCCCCGCATGGAGACGTACCGGGCGGTGAGCCGCGAGATCTTCGCGATCTACCGCACGTACGCCGCCGCCGTGGAGCCGCTCGCGCTGGACGAGGCGTACCTCGACGTGACCGAGCCGTTGCGGGGACCGCCGTCGGGGACGCGCGTCGCGGAAGCGATCCGGCGGGACGTGCACCGCGAGACCGGCCTTCGCGTGTCCGCAGGGGTGTCGTACTGCAAGTTCGTCGCGAAGCTCGCGAGCGACGACGCGAAGCCGGACGGCGTGAAGACGGTGCCGCCCGAGGACGCCGAGGCGTACCTCCGCGACCTGCCGGTCCGCCGCATCCACGGCGTCGGGCCGCGCACCGCGGAACGCCTCGCGGCGTTGGGCGTGGCGACCGCCGGCGACGTCGCGGCGTACGACCCGGACGCCCTCGAGCGGCACTTCGGGAAGGTGGGGCGCGACCTGTGGCACATGGCGCGCGGCGAGGACGAACGGCCGGTCGACCCCCACCGCGTCCGCAAGTCGGTGTCGTCGGAGACGACGTTCGCGCGCGACCGGAGCGGCGTCGAGGACCTCGTCGAGGCGCTCCCGGACGTGTGCGCCGACACCGCGCACCGGGCGCGCCGGGCCGGCGTCCGGGGGCGCGGCGTCGTCGTGAAGGTCAAGGACGACCGCCACCAGGTGCACACCCGCCAGGTGCGGCTGCCCGCGGCGACCGACGCGGTCGAGACGATCCACGCCGTCGCGCGGGACCTGCTGACGACCCGCGTGCCGCTCGCGCGTCCGGTCCGGCTGTTGGGGGTCGGGTTGACGGCGTTGGAGGTCGGGAACGTGCACCAGCCCCCGCTCTTCGAGGGGCCCGGGACGGACCCCACGCCCGCGGGGGCGACGCCGCCCGACGGCGATCCCGAACGCCGGCCCTGAGGGGCGCTCAGAGCGCCGTCGCGCGGCCCTCCTCGACGACCGCGGCGTCGTGGCCCCGGTCGCCGAGCGTCGCGGCGAACGCGTCGAGCGCGTCCGCTTCGCCGTGCACCAGGCGGACCTTCGCCCCGTGGACCGGCGCCAGCCACGCGAGCAGGTCGTCGCGGTCGGCGTGGGCGGAGAGCCCCCCGATGGTGTGGATGCGGGCCCGGACCCGAATCGCGTCCCCGAAGATCCGCACGTGCGTCGCGCCGCCCACGAGGGCCCGCCCGAGCGTCCCGCGGGCCTGGTACCCGACCACGACGACGCGGGTGTCGTCCTTCCAGAGGTGGTGCTTGAGGTGGTGCAGGATCCGTCCGCCCGTCATCATGCCGGAGCCCGCGACGACGATCAGGGGGCCCTCGCGGTCGTTCAGGGCGCGGCTGGAGGCCGCGTCGGGCGTCGCCTGGAAGCGCGGGGGCGTGAACGGGTCGCCGTCGCCGGCGAGGGCGCGGACCTCGGGCCGGAAGGCGTCGGGGTGACGGCGGTAGATCTCGGTCATGCGCGACGCCATCGGGGAGTCGAGCACCACGGGCACCTCCGGCACGGTGCCCTCGCGTTGGAGGCGGTGGATCTCGTAGAGCACCGCTTGCGTGCGCTCGAGCGCGAAGCTGGGGATCAGGACCCGCCCGCCGGCCGACGCGGCCTGCGCGAGGACGTCGGCGAACTCCGCGCGGGTCGCGGCGCGCGAGCGGTGCGTCCGGTCGCCGTACGTCGCTTCGCACAGCACCGCCCGGGCGGCGTCGGGCGGGGCGGGGGCGGGATGCAGGAGGCTCTCGCGGTTCCCGAGGTCGCCGGACGCCACGATGCGGCCCTCGGGGCCGTCGAGGGCGACCCAGGCGCTGCCGACGACGTGCCCGGCGGGGTGCAGCGTGACGCGGAGGCCGGCGACGTCGGTGGCGGCGCCGAACGCGACGGTCCGGAATCGATGCAGGGCGGCCTCGACGTCCGCTTCGTCGAACGGTGGGGGGGCGACGGCGTCCTCGCGGCCGGCCCGCCGGGCCTTGCGGCGGGCGCGCTCCACGTCCTCGCGGGCGATCTTCGCCGCGTCGTGGAGGATGACGTCGGCGACGTCGCGGGTGCCGGGCGCCGCGAGGACCGGGCCGCGGAAGCCCGCCCGCACGAGCTGGGGGAGGCGCCCGACGTGATCGAGGTGCGCGTGCGTGAGGACGACGGCGTCGAGGGCGGCGGGGTCGAACGGGAACGGTTCGGCGTTGCGCGCCTCGAGGTCCGCGGGGCCCTGGAAGGCGCCGCAATCGACGAGGAGGCGGGCGCCGGCGTAGGTGAGGTGGTGGCACGAGCCGGTCACGGTGCCCGCCGCGCCGGCGGAGCGGAGGACGGGGCCGGTGGGGGCGCTCACGGGGTGGCCGTCCGGCGCAGGCGCGCGACGTAGAAGCCGTCCAGGCCGTCGGCCGGCAGCGTGAACGTCCCGACGGCGGCCGGGTGGAGCGGGACGTCCGGCGCGAGCGTCGCGAAGGGGGGCGGGTCGGGCGTCAGGTCGCCGCGGGCGTGCAGGACCTGCGCGACGACGTCCGGGCCCTCCTCGGCGAACAGCGAGCAGGTGGCGTAGACGAGGGTCCCGCCGGCGGCGGTGGCGTCGGCGGCGACGTGCAGGAGTCGGCGTTGGGCGTCGGCGAGGGCGGGGAGGTCGGCGACGTCGAACCGGTCGGCGATCTCCGGGTGGCCGCGCAGCGTGCCCGACCCGCTGCAGGGGGCGTCCAGCAGGACGTAGGGGGCGGGGTCGCGGGCGAGGTCGGCGGCGACGTCGGGCGCGAGGAGGTCGGCGGCGCGGGCGTCGGTCCGTCGCCCGAGGCGCGCGAGGTTGCGCTGCGCAGCCGCGAGTTTGCCGGGGTCGCGCTCGACGGCCTCGACCCGGGCGCCGCCGGCGGCGAGGACCGCCGCCTTGATGCCGCGCCCGCTGGCGAGGTCGAGCACGCGGGCGCCCGTGGGCGCCTGCAGGGCGTGCGCGACGAGGGTGGAGGCGGGGTTCATCGGTTGCACGAGGCCCCGCCGGAACGCCTCGAGGTCGCCAAGCCGGCCCGCTGGGCGGACGCGACGCGTGCCCGGGACGGGGCCGGGCGCGACGTCCGCGCCGTCGCGGGCGAGCGCCGCGTCCGCGTCGGGCGCCAGGACCGCCAGCCAGGTCGGGCCGGGCGTCCGCATGGCGGCGGCGGCGGTGGCGGCGCGGTCGTCCCCGAGCGCGGCGACGAGGCGCGCGTACGTCGCGTCGGGGAGCGACGCCGCGAGGGCGGGGGAGGGCGCCTCGGGGGGCGCGACGCGGCGCAGGACGGCGTTGACGAGCTTCGCGAAGCGGGGGGTGCGGCGGCGGGCGACGTCGACCCACGTCGACGTCGCGGCGTGCGCGGGCGTACCCCGCTTCAGTCGGTCGAAGGTTCCGAGCCGGAGCAGCGTGCGGACGTCGGGGGGGAGGGCGTCGGGGCGGCCGAGGTGCGGGGCGAGGGCGGCGTCGAGCCAGCGGCGCCAGCGCGCTTCGCCGTACGCGAGGTCGGTGACCGCGGACCGGTCGCGACCGTGGAGGCCGCTGTGGTCGAGGGCGCGCCCGAGGGTACGGGACAGCCGCCCGGTCCGCGCGGCCCGCCGCGCGACGTCGAAGGCGACGTCGCGCGGGTCGCGGGGGGCGTCGGCGTGGGGCGCGGCGCCCACGCCGGGGTTCAGCGGCGCGCCATGAGGATGAAGTACAGCAGGTACATCACGCTGCCGGCGGCGGCGGCGACGTACGTCAGCGCGGCGGCGTTCAGGACCGCGCGGGCGCCGCCGGCGTCGTTCTGGGTGACGATGCCGAGGTCGCGCATCTCCGCGAGTGCGCGGCGCGAGGCGTCGAACTCGATGGGGAGCGTCACCAACTGGAACGCGACCGCCGCGCCGAAAAGCACGATGCCGACGTTTAGGAGGCCCGACGCGCCGAGCATCAGCCCGAAGATCGCCAGGTAGGGCCCGAACTGCCCCCCGATGTTGGCGACCGGCATCAGGGCACTGCGCCACTGCAGCGGCGCGTAGGCGTTCGCGTGCTGCAGGGCGTGCCCCACCTCGTGCGCGGCGACCGCCATGCCGGCGACGGAGGCCTGCGAGTGGATCGGGTCGGAGAGGCGCACGACCCGCTTCGTGGGGTCGTAGTGGTCGCTGAGTTCGCCGCGGACCTGCTCGATGGCGACGGTGTCGTCGAGGCCGTGCTTGCGCAGGATCGTGCGGGCGGTGTCGCGCCCGGTGAGGCCGGCGGTGTTGGCCTTCTTCGACCAGGTGCCGAAGGTGGAGCGCAGGTACCACTGCGCCCCGAGCGTCAGGACCATCATGAGGATGAAGATCGCGAACATCGTGGACCTCCTGGGGGTCGGCGGACGCCGTCCTCGGCCTCGGCGGGGGCGCCGGGGCCGGGCGGGTCGCCCGCATCCAGGGATTCAGGGTACGTCGCGCGAGCACGGTGGGGGGCGTCCTGGGCGACCGTCGTCAGTCGAGGAGGGCGTCGGCCCAACGAACGATCGGCGCCCGGCGCGCCTCGGGCGGGGTGCCGGTCGCCTCCACGCCGTTCGGGCGGGCGGCGACGTGGAGGTGCACCGCCGTGCGTTCCTCGCCGTGCAGCTCGAGCGTCACGAAGCCCGGCGTCGCGGCGAGCTCGAGGCGGTCGTCGGCGAGGTAGCCGCGGGCCACGGCGAGCGCTTTGATCGCCTGGTTGACGGCGGACGCGCCGATCGCCTGGACGGCGACGGTGCGGTCGCGCCGGAGGACGCCGGCGATCGCGCCGGCGACGGCGTGGGGCCGGGACGTTGCGGAGACGCGAAGGGTTTCCACGGGCCACCTCCCAAGGGGCCGCGGCGTCCGTCGGCGACGGAACGCGCGCGTTGACAGGGACGCTAGCAGGCCGTATACTCCGCCGCAGTGAGCAACGCCGCAGCCCCCGTCCGGACCGTGTCGACCCTCGAGGTCGTAGGCCTAGTCGGGTCGGGACGCGCTGCGTAGTCGTTGCATCACGCCACGCACGAAGCGACGTCCCGCCGACCGCACCTCGGTGGGACGTTCTCGTGCATCGTCAGGTAGGCCGCCCGCGTACGGGCCGAGGAGGAACCATGAACGGTGCCGAAGTCATCATCCGCGCGCTGGAACGCCACGGGGTCGAGGTCGCCTTCGGGCACCCCGGGGGCGCGATCATGCCCGTGTACGACGCGATCTACGATGGTGACGTCCGGCACGTCCTGGTCCGTCACGAGCAGGCCGGCGCGCACGCCGCCGACGCCTACTACCGGGCGTCGGGCAAGCCCGGCGTCGTGATCGCCACCAGCGGTCCCGGCGCGACGAACCTGGTGACGGGCCTGGCGACCGCGATGATGGACAGCAGCGCCGTCGTCGCGATCACCGGCAACGTCCCCACCAGCCTCATCGGGACCGACGCCTTCCAGGAGGCGGACGTCTACGGGATCACCGGGCCGGTCACGAAGCACAACTTCCTCGTCAAGTCGGTTCAGGACCTCCCCCGCGTCATCGCCGAAGCGTTCCACATCGCCACGACCGGCCGGCCCGGCCCGGTCCTGGTCGACGTCCCCAAGGACGTCCAGCAGGCGGTCTTCGAGGGCGACCCCGACGCGCCGGTGGAGGTGGACCTGCCCGGGTTCCAACCCACCTGGAGCGGGCACGCCGGCCAGATCCGCAAGGCCGCCGAAGCGATCCGCGCCGCGGAGAAGCCGGTGATGATGGTGGGCGGCGGCGGTCAGGTCGCCGCCCCCGAGGTCATGGCGTTCGCCGAACGCCTCGGGGTGCCGGTCATCACGACCCTCATGGGGATCGGGGCGTACCCCGCGGGCCGCGACCAGGCGCTGGGCATGCCCGGCATGCACGGCACCGTCACCTCCAACCGCGCGATCACGCACTGCGACCTAATCATCGGGGCGGGCCTGCGCTTCGACGACCGCGTGACGGGCAAGATCAGTCGCTTCGCGCCGAACGCGACGGTCGTCCACATCGACGTCGACCCGGCGGAGATCTCCAAGCTCGTGCACGCGCACGTGCCGGTCGTCGGGGACTTGCGCGACGTCCTGCCGCGCCTCGCCGACGAGCTGGGGCCGTTGGACGTCGAGCCGTGGTGGGCGCAACTCCGCGAGTGGAAGGCGCGCTACCCCGAGCGCTACAAGACCGACAAGCCGCTGGTCAGCCAAGAGGTGATCGAGCTCATGCGCGACGTCGTCGGGCCCGACGCCATCGTCGCGACCGACGTCGGGCAGCACCAGATGTTCGCCGCGCGCCTGTTCCCCACGCACGCCCCGCGCACCTGGATCACGTCCGGGGGGCTCGGGACGATGGGCTTCGGGCTGCCCGCCGCGATCGGTGCGGCGTTCGCGAACCCGGGGACGCCGGTCGTGCTGATCGCGGGGGACGGCAGCATCCAAATGAACATCCAGGAGCTCGCGACGATCCGCAAGCACGACCTGCCGATCTTCATCGCCATCGCCAACAACGGGGTGCT
Organism: Trueperaceae bacterium; assembly: GCA_031581195.1. Classification (NCBI taxonomy): domain Bacteria; kingdom Thermotogati; phylum Deinococcota; class Deinococci; order Trueperales; family Trueperaceae; species Trueperaceae bacterium. The sequence continues at coordinate 32,068 of JAVLCF010000003.1, forward strand.
CGGCATGGTGCGGCAGTGGCAGGAGCTGTTCCACGCGCAGCGCTACAGCGAGATCTTCCTCGCCGACAGCAACCCCGACTTCGCGAAGCTGGCCGAGGCGTACGGCATCGAGGGGCACAACGTCTTCGATCGCGAGACCGCCGCGACCCTCGTGCCCGACGTCGTCGCGCGGGGTGGGCCGGCGCTGCTGAACTTCGTGGTGTACGAATCCGAGAAGGTCTTCCCGATGATCCCCGCCGGCGCCGGCGTCGACGAAATGATGATCGGCGACCAGGAGCCCGAGACGCCCGAGGCGACCTCGTGAGTGGCGTCTCGACGCGGCGCGTCATCTCCGTCACGGTCCGCGACGAACCGGGTGTCCTCGTCCGCATCGCCGGCCTCTTCGCCCGTCGCGGCTTCAACATCGCGTCGTTGTCCGTCGCGGAATCCGAAACGCCCGGCCTCAGCCGAACGACGTTCGTCGTCGACGGGGACCCCGGCACGATCGAGCAGGTGCAGAAGCAACTCCAGAAGCTCGTGGACGTCCTCAAGGTCGTCGATCACACCGAAACGAACTTCGTCGATCGGGAGCTCATGCTGATCAAGGTCGCGGTGCGCGGCCCCGACGAACGCGTCGAGCTGCGGCAGATCGCGCAGGACTTCCGCGCGCGGATCGTGGACGTCGCCCGGCGCGCCCTCGTGTTCGAACTGACCGGCGACGAGGGCAAGATGGACGCCTTCATCGACCAAATGCAGGACTTCGGCATCGTCGAACTCATCCGCACCGGCCGGGTGGCGCTGCCGCGCAGCGCCGGTCGGGCGGCGCGCGGCGGCGAGGGCGCCGTCCAGGAGCGGGCCGACGTGACCTGACGCCCCCGCCCCGACCCTCCGCCCCGGGCGTCCGCCCGGGGCGCGTTCCGTTCCCCCGTCCCCGTCCCCTCCCGCGGTACCCCCGCCCCCACGAAGGAGCATCATGGCCACCATCTACTACGACGACGACGCGAACCTGCAGGTCCTGCAGGGCAAGACGATCGCCATCCTGGGGTTCGGCTCGCAGGGCCACGCCCACGCGCTGAACGCCCACGCCTCCGGCCTGGACGTCGTCGTCGGCCTGCGCGAGGGGTCCGCCTCGCGCGCCGAGGCGGAGGCCGCCGGCCTGAAGGTCACCGGCATCGCCGACGCCGCGAAGGCCGGCGACCTGGTGATGGTCCTCCTGCCCGACGAGATCCAGGGGGCGGTCTACGCCCAGGAGATCGCGCCGAACCTCGCGCCGGGCGACGCCCTGGCGTTCGCGCACGGCTTCAATCGCGTCTTCCACCAGGTCACGCCCCCCGAGGGCGTCGACGTCGTCATGATCGCGCCGAAGGGCCCCGGGCACCTGGTGCGCCGCGTGTTCGTCGAGGGGGGCGGCGTGCCCTGCCTCGTCGCGGTGGACGTCGACGCGACCGGGGAGGCGATGCCGCGCGCCCTGGCGTACGCCAAGGCGATCGGGGGGACGCGCGGCGGGGCGCTGGAGACGACGTTCCGCGAGGAGACCGAAACCGACCTGTTCGGCGAGCAGGCGGTGCTGTGCGGCGGCGTGAGCGAACTCATGCAGGCCGGCTTCGACACCCTCGTCGAGGCGGGCTACCAGCCGGAGATCGCCTACTTCGAGTGCGTGCACGAGATGAAGTTGATCGTCGACCTGATCTACGAGGGCGGCTTCGAGACCATGCGGCACTCGATCAGCAACACCGCCGAGTACGGCGACTACCGGACCGGGAAGCGCATCGTGACGGAGGAGACCCGCGCGGAGATGCGCGACGTCCTCGAGGAGATCCGCAACGGCACGTTCGCGCAGGAGTTCCTGCTCGAGAACCGCGTGGGGCAGCCGCGCCTCAAGACCGAACGCGCGGCCAGCGACCGCAGCCTGGTGGCGACCGTGGGCAAGCGACTACGCAAGATGATGTCCTTCATCGCGTCGTAGGCACCCCGCACCCCGCCCCCGGGAGGTACGTCCCATGGCCCGCATCAAGATCTTCGACACGACCCTGCGCGACGGCGAGCAGAGCCCCGGCGTCACGCTCAACCTGCGCGAGAAACGCGAGATCGCGCGCCAGCTCGCGCGGCTCGGCGTGGACGTCATCGAAGCCGGCTTCCCCGTCGCGTCGCCCGGCGACTTCGAGAGCGTCTCGGAGATCGCGCGGGTCACGGCGGAGGAGAACGCCGACGTCGTCGTCGCCGGCCTCGCGCGCGCGCATCGCGGCGACATCGAGCGCGCCGCCGCGGCGCTCGAGACCGCCGCGGCGCCGCGCATCCACACCTTCATCGCGACGAGCCCCATCCACATCGAGAAGAAGCTGCAGAGCACGCCCGACGCCGTGCTCGAGCGGGCGGTGGACGCCGTGAGGTTCGCGAAGTCGTTCGTGGACGACGTCGAGTTCAGCGCCGAGGACGCCGGCCGGAGCGACCCGGCGTTCCTCGAAGCGATCTTCGCTGCGACCGTGGACGCCGGCGCGACCACCATCAACGTGCCCGACACGGTCGGCTACATGACGCCGTGGGAGTACGGCGCGTTGATCGAACGCCTGCGGGAGCGGGTGCCGGCGTTGCGCGACGTCGACCTGTCGACGCACTGTCACGACGACCTGGGCCTCGCGGTCGCCAACTCGCTCGCCGGCGTGCGGGCGGGCGCGACGCAGGTCGAGTGCACCCTCAACGGCATCGGGGAGCGCGCCGGGAACGCCAGCCTCGAGGAGATCGTCATGGCGCTCGAGACGCGCGCCGACGTGTGGGGGCACGCGACGAACGTGACGACCCGCGAGCTGTACCGCACGTCGCGGATGGTGTCGATGATGACGGGGATGGTGGTGCCACCCAACAAGGCGGTCGTCGGCGACAACGCCTTCGCGCACGAGTCCGGCATCCACCAGGACGGCGTCATCAAGGCGGTCGAGACGTACGAAATCATGTCCGCCGAGACCGTCGGGCGGGACGCCGGCGTGCTCGTCATGGGCAAGCACTCGGGGCGTCGCGCCTTCCGCGCGACGCTGCAGGACCTCGGGTACGCCGCGTTCGAGGAGGCGGACCTCGACCGCCTGTTCGCGGAGTTCAAGGACCTCGCCGACCGCAAGGCGACCGTCACCAGCGAGGACATCCGCGCACTGGTCGACGCGGAAACCACCCGCGTGCCGGAGACGTACGCGTTGCGCCGCGTGCAGTTCCAGAGCGGGACCGGCGTCACGCCGGTCGCGACGGTCGAGGTGGAGATCGACGGCGAAGCGCGCGAGGAGGCGTCGGTCGGTGACGGGCCGGTCGACGCGATCTACCACGCGATCGAGCGGTTGACGGGCCGCGCGTTGCGGCTCGAGTCGTACGAGATCCGCTCGGTCGGTCACGGCAAGGACGCGCTCGGCGAGGTCACCGTCCGCGCCCGCGAAGGGGACCGCGTCGTGCATGCGCGCGGGCTGTCGACCGACGTCGTCGAGGCGTCGGCGAAGGCGTACCTGGAGGCCATGAACAAGCTCGCCGCCGGCCTCGGCCGACCCGACGGCGGACCGCGGCCCGACGACGTCGTCCCGAGCGAACCGGCCGACGACGCGCGCGGCGCCGCAGCGTCGTGAGCGTCGAGATCTACGACACCACCCTGCGCGACGGGACGCAGGGGATCGGGTTCGCGTTGACGAGCGCCGACAAGGTCGCCGTCGCCCGGCGCCTCGACGCGTTCGGGGTCGACGCGATCGAGGGGGGCTGGCCGGGCTCGAACCCCCGCGACGTCGAGTTCTTCGAGCGGATGCGCGACGTGCCGCTCGCGCGGGCGCGCCTCGCGGCGTTCGGCAGCACCCGCCACAAGGACGTCGCGCCGGAGGACGACGCCAACCTCGCGGCGTTGGTGGCGGCCGGGACGCCGGTCGTGACGGTGTTCGGCAAGGCGTGGACGCTGCACGTCCGCGAGGCGCTCGGCACCGACCTGGAGACGAACCTGGCGATGATTCGCGAGTCCGTCGCGTTCCTCGTCGCGCAGGGACGCGAGGTCGTCTACGACGCCGAACACTTCTTCGACGGTGCGCGCGAGGACGCGGCCTACGCCCACGCGACCCTCGAGGCGGCCGCCGAGGGCGGCGCGTCGCGGCTGGTGGTGTGCGACACGAACGGCGGCACGTTGCCCGACGTCGTCGCGGACCGCACGCGCGAGGTGGTGGCGCGGTTCGGCGTCCCGATCGGCATCCACGCGCACAACGACGCGGAGCTGGCGGTCGCGAACAGCCTCGCGGCGGTCTCGGCCGGCGCTCGGCACGTGCAGGGCACGATCGGCGGGTACGGCGAGCGCGCCGGGAACGCCAACCTCGTGTCGATCACCGCGAACCTGGCGTTCAAGCTCGGCTTCGACCAGCCGCAGGACCTCGCGCACGTCCGCGAGGTCGCGCGGTACGTCGACGAGCGCGCCAACCTATCGCCGAACCCGCGCGCACCGTACGTCGGCGACGGCGCCTTCGCGCACAAGGGCGGCGTGCACGTCTCCGCGGTGGCGAAGCGCCCGGAGAGCTACGAGCACCTCCCCCCCGAAGCGGTCGGCAACGAACGGCGGGTGTTGGTCTCCGACCTCTCCGGCCGCGCCAACGTCCTCGCGATGGGGGAGGGGCCGTTCCCCGCCGGCGACGGTGCGGTGGGGGACGGCGCCCGCGAGGTCGTCGCGAAACTCAAGGAGCTCGAGCACCGCGGGTACGCCTTCGAGGGCGCGGAAGCGTCGTTCCGGCTGATGGCGGCGAAGGTGCGCGGCGAGCACCGTCCCTACTTCGATCTGGGGGGCTTCACGGTGGTGATCGACAAGCGCGACGCCGACCGCGTGCCCCGCGCCGAGGCGTCGATCAAGGTGGCGGTCGGGGACGCCGAGGAGCACACCGCCGCCGACGGCGACGGACCCGTCCACGCCCTCGACCGGGCGCTCGGCAAGGCGCTCGAGCGGTTCTACCCGTCGCTCGCCGACCTCGAGCTGGTCGACTACAAGGTGCGGGTGTTGTCGGGGGAGGAGACCGGCACCGCCAGCGTCATTCGCGTGCAGGTGGAGTACGGCGACGGCGAGGCGACGTGGGGCACGGTCGGCGCGAGCACCGACATCATCGACGCGTCGTACCAGGCGTTGATCGACGCGATCGAGTACAAGCTCGTCAAGGACGGCGTCGCGCCGCGACCGCGCGGGGCGGCGCAGGCCGAGGCGGGCGTCGCCGAGGCCTCCACGAACGCCGCCGGCGAGGGCCCGCCGGTCGCCTGACCCGGGCGGCCCGACGACGGCAAACCCGCCTCGCCGCCGACGAATCGAAGGCGGGTTCTTCCTTAGGCTTTCAAAACGACGGTTCGGTCGGGCACCGTCCGGGGTCGGACGCCCCCTTCGTTTGACACCCCCGACGCCCTCGGATATCGTCCCACACGGCCTCCCGGCCGTCGCCCCGTGCCCCAGGAGGTCTCCGTGCACGACGCCCCCCGTTCCGACTTCGAACGCCTCGCATGGCCCCACGAGCGCGACGCCTGCGGCGTCGGGTTCGTCGCCGACCTCCACGGCCGACGCGAACGCCGCGTCCTCGAGCACGCCCTCGAGGCGTTGCGGAACCTCGCGCACCGCGGGGCCGTCAGCGCCGACGGCCGCACCGGGGACGGCGCCGGCATCCTCACGCAGCTCCCGTACCGACTGCTGAAGCGCGACCTCGCCGCGCACGGCATCACCGACGTCGAGGACGCCGACCTCGCGGTCGGCATGTTCTTCGTCGCCAACGACGCGGAGGTGGGCCCGCTGTACGCCGTCATCGAGGACGAGCTCGCGCGCAGCGGCGTCCGCCTCCTCCTGTGGCGCGACCTGCCCCTCGACGACGACGCGCTCGGGGCGTTGGCGCGGCGGCGCCGACCGGTGTTCAAGCAGGCGATCGTGGCGCGGCCCGACGGGCTCGACCCCCTCGCCTTCGAGCGGCGCTTGTACCTGACGCGCAAACGCATGGAGCGCGCCCTCGAGGCGGCCGACCTCGGGCGCGCCTACGTCTCGTCGTTCTCCAGCCGGACGGTCGTCTACAAGGGCCTCATGGTCGCCGACCAGCTCGACGCCTTCTACCGCGACCTCGCCGACCCGGACTACGAGACGTCGCTGGCGGTGTTCCACCAGCGTTACTCGACGAACACCATCCCCCGCTGGTCGCTGGCGCAACCGTTCCGGATGTTGGCGCACAACGGCGAGATCAACACCCTGCAGGGCAACGTCAACCTGATGGCGGCCCGCGAGCCGGTGTTGACCAGCGCGGTGTGGGGCGACGACGTCGCGGACCTCCTGCCGGTCGTGCAGGCGGTCGCCAGCGACTCCGCGGCGCTCGACAACGTCCTGGAGTTGTTGGCGCTCTCGGGCCGCGACCCGCTGCACGCCCTGGCGATGTTGGTCCCGCCGGCCTTCGAGGGGGACGACGCGATGGACCCCGCCGTGCGTGCCTTCTACCGCTACCACGCCAGCGTCATGGAGCCGTGGGACGGCCCCGCCGCCCTCGCGGTGAGCGACGGAACGCGCGCCATCGCCGCCCTCGACCGCAACGGGCTCCGCCCCCAGCGCTACCACGTCAGCGAATCGGGGCTCGTGGTGGTCGGCAGCGAGGCGGGCATGGTCCCGCTCCCGGCCGACGACATCGTCGAGCGCGGCAAGCTCGGCCCCGGCGAGATGCTGGCGGTCGACACGAGCGACGGGCGCATCCTCCGCGACGCGGAACTCAAGGCCGAGCTCGCCGCCGCGGAGCCCTACCGCGCCTGGTTGGGCGCGAACCTCGCGCGGCCCCCCGAACCGGACTCGCTGCAGGCCGACGCGCCCGACGGCGAGGCCCGCACGCGCCTGCAGACGGCCGTCGGGTACGGCACCGAGGACCTCGAACGGATCTTCGCGCCCATGGCGTTCGACGCCGCCATCCCGCTGGGGTCGATGGGGGACGACACCCCCCTCGCCGCGACGTCGGCCAACCCCCAACCGCTGTGGCGCTACTTCAAGCAGCGCTTCGCGCAAGTGACGAACCCGCCGATCGACCCCTACCGCGAGCGGACCGTCATGAGCCTCGAGACGACGGTCGGGCCGCGCGCCCCGTTGCTGGAGCAGGGCGAAGCGCTCGCGGCGGTCCTGCGGTTCGACGGCCCCCTCGTCGACGCGACGCAACTCGCGTGGATCGAGGGGCAGGACCGCTTCGCCACCACCCGCCTGGCGACGACGTTCGCCGTCGCGGGGGGCCCCGAAGCGCTCGAGCCGGCGGTCGAAGCGCTGTGCGACGCCGCGGCGGATGCCGTCCGTGACGGTGCGGGCCTGCTGATCCTCAGCGACCGCGGCATCGATGCGGACACCGCCGCCATCCCCGCGCTGTTGGCGACGGCGGCGGTCCATCACCGCCTCATTCGCGACGGACTGCGGACGCGGGCGGCGTTGATCTGCGAGACGGCGGAACCCCGCGAGGACCACCACTTCGCCGCCCTGATCGGCTACGGCGCGGCGCTGGTGCACCCCTACCTGGCCTTCGCGACGGCGCGCGACGTCGCCGACCACGTCAAGCGAAGCGAGCCCGCCCCGACGCCGGACGCCGCGGTCCGCAACTACCGCGCGGCGGTCGAGCAGGGCCTCCTGAAGATCATGTCGAAGATGGGCATCTCGACGATCAGCAGCTACCGCGCCGCGCAGATCTTCGAGACGGTCGGGCTGGATCGCGCGGTCCTGGACCGCTACTTCCGGGGCACGTTCGGGCACCTCGGGGGGGTGGACCTCACGGACCTCGCGCGGGACGTGCTCGCCTTCCACGCCGAAGCGTTCGGCGAGGCGCCGGCCCTGCGCGATCGCGGCGTCTACCGCTTCCGCAAGGCGGGCGAATACCACGCCTTCGAACCGGCGGTGTTCAAGGCGCTGCACGTCGCGGTCCGCGAGGACGACGCCGAGGCGTACCAGCGGTACGCCGACCTCGTGCACGACCGCCCGCCGACCACGATCCGCGACCTGCTCGACGTGAAGCCGCTCGGCGATCCGGTACCGATCGACGAGGTCGAGTCGGTCGATGCGCTCGCGCGACGCTTCACGACGCAGGCGATGAGTCACGGGGCGGTGAGTCGCGAGACGCACGAGACGTTGGCGATCGCCATGAACCGGCTCGGCGCGAAGTCGAACAGCGGGGAGGGTGGCGAGGACCCGGTCCGCTACGAACCCTACGACCGCGACCGGCCCGACCGGTCGGAGGCGGCCTGGCACCCCGTGGCCGGCGATCACGGGGCGAGCGCCATCAAGCAGGTCGCCTCGGGCCGGTTCGGGGTCACCGCGCGTTACCTCACGACCGCCCGCGAGATCGAGATCAAGATGGCGCAGGGCAGCAAACCGGGGGAGGGCGGCCAGATCCCCGGCGTGAAGGTCGACGAGGAGATCGGGCGGATCCGCCATTCGGTGCCGGGCGTGACGTTGATCAGTCCCCCCCCGCACCACGACATCTACTCGATCGAGGACCTCGCGCAACTCATTCACGATCTCGGGCGCGTCAACAAGGAGGCGCGCATCGGCGTGAAGCTCGTCTCCACCCACGGCGTCGGAACGATCGCGGCGGGGGTCGTGAAGGGGTACGCCGCCAACGTCCAGATCTCCGGCGCGGACGGCGGCACCGGCGCCAGCCCCCTCAGCAGCATCAAGCACGCCGGCGTCCCCTGGGAGCTCGGGCTGCACGACACGCAACGCGCGCTCGTGGAGAACGACCTGCGCGGGCGGGTGACGGTCCGCGTCGACGGTGGCCTCAAGACCGGTCGCGACGTGGTGCTCGGTGCGGTGTTCGGCGCGGAGGAGTTCGGCTTCGGCACCGCCGCGCTCGTCTCCGCGGGGTGCGCGATGTTGCGCCAGTGCCACCTGAACACGTGCGCGGTCGGCGTCGCGACGCAACGCGAGGACCTCCGCGCGCGCTACAAGGGCGACCCGGAGCACGTCGTGCGCTTCATGCGTTTCGTGGCGCAGGAGGTGCGCGAGCGACTGGCCGCCCTCGGGGCGCGCCGCCTCGACGAGATCGTGGGGCGCAGCGACCTGCTCGTCGAGCGCGACGTGCCCCTCCCGCGGGGGGGGAGCGTGGACCTGAGCTCGTTGCTCGACGCGTCGCACGTCACGCCGGACGCGACCCTCCGCAACGTCCACCCCCGCAACGACCGTCCGGGCGGCGAACCGCTGGACGAGCGCGTCTGGACCGACGTGTGGCGCGACCTGGAGGAGTTCGGGCGCAGCGACCGCGGTTACGACACCACGAACCGCGACCGCGTGATCGGGGCGCGCCTGTCGGGCGAGATCGCCCGCGCGTACGGCGCCGAAGGCCTCCCCGAGGGCACCGTCCGCCTGCGCTTCCACGGCCCCGTCGGCCAGAGTTTCGGGGCGTTCCTCGTGCCCGGCGTCCGCCTGGCGTTGCGCGGCGAAGCGCAGGACTACGTCGGCAAGGGCATGTCGGGCGGCGAGATCGTCCTCCGGGCGCTGCACCGCGAGGAGGAGGCCACGCCGCCGGTCCTCCTCGGGAACACGGTCCTGTACGGCGCGACCGGGGGGCGGTTGTTCGCGGCCGGCGCGGCGGGCGAACGCCTCGCGGTCCGCAACTCCGGTGGGCACGTCGTCGTCGAGGGGTGCGGCGACCACGGGTGCGAGTACATGACGGGGGGGACGGTCGTCGTGCTGGGGTCCACGGGGCGGAACTTCGCGGCCGGCATGTCGGGCGGCGTCGCCTTCGTCCTCGACGAGGAGGGCACGTTCGACGGGCGCTACAACCCCGCGTCGGTCGACGTCGACCGGCTCGTGGGGGGGCCCGACGAGGAGCTCCTGCTCCGCCTCCTCGAGCGGCACGCCGCCGCGACGCGCAGCCCGAAGGCGACCCGCATCCTCGCGCGCTGGTCGGCCCTCCGGCACGCCTTCTGGCGGGTCGCCCCCAACGACCTGCCGGGGCGCGACGCGAGCGACGTCGGGAGTTGGTTCGCGGAGCGTTCGTTGTCGACGGTCGGCCTTCCCGCCTCGACGCGTCCCCGCTGACCGGCGACGGGGCCTACGCGTCGGGCGCGCCGAGCGCGGCGACGGTGCCGTCGGTCGCCGCAACGATCACCTGGTCGTCGAGGGGGAGGGGGGACGCTTGGATGGGGGCGGCGGCGACCGACGCGCGCCCGACCGGGCGGCCGTCGCGCGCGTCGAAGCCGGCGACCTCGCCGGTTTCGGTCGCGACCCACACGCGGCCGCGCGCGACGACCGGAGCGCCGGTCACGGCGCCCGGGAGTGGGCGGACCCACAGTTCGTCGCCGGTCCGCAGCGACAGACAGTGCAGCGCCCCCGACCAGCCGGCCTGGTACACGCGGCCGGCCCACACGGCGGGGGGACCGTACACCGCGGCGTCCAACCCGAAACTCCACGCGACGTCGTGCGCGGCGAGGACGAACCCGTGGAGTTCCCCACTGCGTTCCTGGAGGACGACGATGCCCCCCGACGCGGCGAACGGCGCCGGGACGGCGCCCAAGTGCGCGCGGAAGCGTTCCCGCCCGTCGGTCAGGTCCACCGCCAGGAGCGCCCCGTCGGCGTCGGCCACCAGCGCGGCCCCGGCGTGCACGAGGGGCGGGACGGCGGCCGGCGCGTCGAGCGTCGCCCGCCAGCGGAGGGCACCGTCGGGCGCGCGGCGCTCGAGGGCCCCGACGTCGCGAGCCACCAGCACGTCGTCGCCGACGGCGGCGATCCCGACCGCGCCGGCCTCCGCGTCGCGGTGGAGGTGCGCCCCGTCGGGCCACGCGAACGTCGATACCGTCCCGTCGCGACTGGCGGCGACCACCGCCTTCGCGGTCGCGAGGGCGGGCGCGGCCGCCTCGTCGGGCAGCGCGAGCGTCGCGACCGGCGCCCCGCGGTAGCGGTCGAGGACGACGACCGCGTCCCCGCGCGTGGCGACCAGCAGCCGCCCGTCCCGGGCGGTGAGGCCGGCGGCGCCCTGCGGGCCCGCGCGCAGGTGCGTCCGCCAGCGCACCGCCGGGGCGTCCGGCCCGGTCGGGCCGGCGGGGTGGACGCCCGTGGCGGCCGCGCCGCCCGCGGGGTGGGCGGCGGCACGGACGGCGACGTCGGCGGCGACGTCGCGGAGGGCGTCCGCGACGGCGTACCCCGAGGCGGGGCGGTCGGCGGGGTCCTTGGCGAGGAGGGCGGCGACGAGGCGCGCCAGGCCCGGGGGGACCAGCGGATTGACGTCCCGGGCGGAGGCGACGTCGCCGTAGACGTGCTGGTAGAGCACCGCCTGGTCGTTGTCGGCGTCGAACGCCGCTTCGCCCGTCAGGGTGCGGTGCAGGACCGCCCCGAGGGCGTACAGGTCGGTCGCGGCACCGGTCGTCGCACCGGTCGCCTGCTCGGGCGCCATGTACTGCGGCGTCCCGAGCGTCGTGCCGGTCCGGGTGAGTTCGCCGTCGCTTTCGGTGAGCTGCACGAGACCGAAATCCATGACCTTCGGCGCCCCGCGGTCGGTGAGCAGGACGTTGCGGGGGGTGAGGTCGCGGTGCACCATGCCGAGTTCGTGGACGTACCCCAGCGTCTCCGCGACGGTGATCGCGGCGCGCAGGAACCGCTCCGCGCTCTCCGCGTCGTCCTCCCACGGACCGAGGTCGGTGAAGGGGCCGCCGGTGATGCGTTCCATCGCGAAGTACACGACGTCGTCCGTCCCGAGGTCCAGGATCGTGACGATGCCGGGGTGGGAGAGGCGCGCGAGCGCGCGGATCTCCCGGCGGAAGCGTTCCGCGTCGGTTTCGGTGAGGTGGGGGCGGAGCACCTTCAGTGCGACGCCGCGCTCGAGGTGCCGGTCGTACGCGGCGTAGACGTGCGCCATGCCGCCCTGCCCGAGCGGCCCCTCGATCTCGTAGCGGTCCGCGAGCACGTCGCCGACGTCGAACATCGACTCAGGCGTCGTCGCCGTCGAGGTCGTTCAGGAGGGCGGGATCGAGGTCGCCGTCCTCGACCGCCTTGTTGAGCATCTGAATCCCGAGGCGGACGACCTCCGACTTCGAGACGAGGCGTTCGGGGTTGCTGAGGCGGTAGGCGGTCTTCGTCAGGAGGGAATCCTGCGCCTCGCTGATGACGACCTGCAGCCGCTTGCTTTTCTCGCGTTTCGGCACGTCGCCTCCTCGGCGGTAGTGTAGCGCGACCCACATCGTCTTGACAATGTGCGTCGTCCTGCCTAGCATGATGCTACACACGATGTGTACGTACCTCCGGGTGCGTGCGCATGCACCCCCCGCCCGCCGCGCCCCCAGGAGGCCCCCGCCGATGACGCCCCGCAGCGACGACGACGCCGCCCTCGTCCTCCACGGCGGACGCCCCCTCGAGGGACGCACCCGCGTGCAGTCGGCGAAGAACTCCGCGCTCTACCTCATCCTCGCGTCGCTCCTCACCGACGAACCGCTCCACCTGCGCGACGTCCCGAAGCTCAGCGACGTCCTCGTCGGCCTCGAGATCCTCGAGCACGTCGGCGTCGACGTGCGCTGGGACGGTGCGGACCTGCACCTGCACGCCGCCCACGTGCACCGCAGCGACGCCCCGTTCCGCCTCGTCCGCAAGATGCGCGCCAGCTTCGTCGCCATGGGCGCCCTCCTCGGGCGCGCCGGCCACGCCCGCATCGGGGTGCCCGGCGGGTGCGCCTTCGGGCCCCGCCCGGTCGACCGCCACATCGCCGCGTTCGAAGCGCTCGGCGTCGACGTCGACGAGGTCGACGGCGACTTCGTCGCCGTCGCTCGCGGCCCGCTCGAGGGCCACGTCCGCTTCCCCGCCCCCACGGTCGGTGGCACGCAGAACGTCCTCCTCGCCAGCGCCCTCGGCAGCCGCCGCGTCGTCATCGAGAACGCCGCCCTCGAACCGGAGGTCGGCGACCTCGTCGCCCTCCTCAACGCCATGGGGGCCCGCATCGGCGGGGCCGGCACGTCGGTCCTGACCGTCGAGGGCCGCGACCGGCTGCACGGCGCGACGTTCACCCCCATCGCCGACCGCATCGAGGCCGGCACCTTCCTGCTCGCGACCGCCGCGACGCGCGGCCGGACCGAACTGCACAACGTCCGCACCGACCACCTCGGCGCGGTGATCGCGACCCTCGAAGCGACCGGCGTCCTGGTGCACCCCAACGGCGACGGCGTCGTCGTCGACGCCGCCGGTCCGCTCCACGCCGTCGACGTCGAAGCCACCCCCTACCCGGGCTTCCCGACCGACCTGCAGGCGCCCTTCGGGGCGTACCTCGCGACGCTGCCCGGCGCCGCGAAGGTCCGCGACGCGGTGTACCCCGACCGCTTCACGCACGTCCCCGAACTCCGCAAGATGGGCGCCCGGCTGGAGCTCGTCGACCGCACGCTGCACGTCGACGGCGGCGCCCTTCAGCCCGCCGACGTGCACGCCGCCGACATCCGAGCCGGGGGGGCGTTGGTCGTCGCCGCCCTCGCCGCGAAGGGCACCAGCCGCATCGGCGGCGTCGCCTTCCTCGACCGCGGCTACGAACGCCTCGACACCCGCCTCCGGGCGCTCGGCGCGCACCTCGAACGCAGCGGCAGTCCCGCCCCCGACCCCGGCGACGCGCCGTACCTCCCGGCGCCC